>JAJEHK010000188.1 GCA_022823765.1 Alphaproteobacteria bacterium
GTCCTTCCTGCAGGGCGAAATTCAGGCGGTTCTGAGGCTGCCCTCGGCGCCGGCGGCCACGGTCGGGTTCTTCGATCTGGGCATGGATTCCCTGATGGCGGTCGAACTGCGCAATCGCCTCAACCGTGCCTTCTCCGACACCTATGCCGCGCCCAACACCCTTGTGTTCGACTACCCGACCATCGCCGATCTCGCACGGCATCTGGCGAGCGTGCTCGGCGAGCCGGCCCCCGAATCAGCCGCACAAGAGGATCCAGAGACGACCGGGGCCATGCCGGAACCGGCCCTGCAACAAGTGGCGCGCCGGAATGACGGAATCGCGATCGTCGGCATGGCGTGCCGGTTCCCCGGCGCGCCGGACATTCAGGCCTTCTGGCGCCAGCTCGAGGCCGGCAGCGACGCCGTGACGCACGGGCGCCGGGACGGCGGGTCCTGGAGCGGGGTCGCGGGCGATCCCGCGGACGAGAACGACATCTGGGAACGTGGCGGGTTCGTCGACGGGATCGACCTCTTCGATGCCCGTTTCTTCGGCATGACGCCGATCGGCGCACGCATGACGGATCCGCAGCAGAGGCTGCTTCTGGAGACAAGCTGGCGGGCGCTCGAGGACGCAGGAATCGATCCCGAGGGCCTGAGGGGAAGCCGCACCGGGGTCTATGCGGGCATCGCCACCAGCGAGTACCGGGATCTCATGAGGTCGGACAGCGACGGCCTCAACTATCTCGGCACCGCAAGCGGCATGGCGGTTGGCGGCGTCGCGTTCAGGCTGGGCCTCGCCGGACCGGCGATTCCGGTCATGCTGAACTGCGCCGCGTCGCTGGTCACGGTACAGCAGGCGATCGCGGGCCTGCGAGAGAGGACGGTGGATCTCGCCCTGGTCGGCGGCGTCAACGCGGTCCTCTCACCCGGGCTGACCCGGGAGATGGCGGCGCTGGGGATGCTGTCGTTGCAGGGACGCTGCAGGACATTCGATGCGGCGGCGGACGGCTTCGTGCGCGGCGAGGGCTGTGGGATGGTCGTCCTGAAGCGCCTGGCAGAGGCCGAGGCCGACGGCGACCGCATCTGGGCGGTCGTCAGGGGTGCGGCCGTCAATCAGAACGGAGCGACGGCGGGGCCCACGGTGCCGAACGGCCCGGCGCAGGAGCGGGTGATCGCCGAAGCGCTGTCGCAGGCAGGCGTTCAGCCCTCGGACGTGGATTACCTCGAGGCGCACGGCGCGGGCTCGGAACTGGGCGACCCGATCGAGGTGCAGGCCGCGGCGGCGGTCTACGGCAGGGACCGCGACGTCGACCGGCCGCTGCTGATGGGCTCGGTCAAGACCAACATCGGCCACCTGGAATCGGCAGCCGGCGTCGCCGCGCTGATCAAGGCAGTTCTCGCCATGCGTCATGGACTGATCCCGAAGAACCTGCATTTCCGAGACCCGAACCCGCACCTCGACTGGGACAATCTGCCGGTGCGCGTGGTGGCGGAGGCCACTGCCTGGCCGTCCGCGCCGGACCGGCCGCCGCTTGCCGGGGTCAGCGCCTTCGGCATATCGGGCACGAACGCGCACGTCATCGTGGAGGGTTACGGCAGCACGTCTCCCTGGCCACAAGGCGTCCCGCAGCCGGTCGCCGAACCATCGAGCGTGCCTGCGGTGCGCGAGGCGCGTCTTCTGCCGCTCTCCGCCAAATCGGCCGCATCGCTTCGCGAACTGGCCGGACGATACCTCGCATGGCTCGACGAACGCGAGCCGGACGAGGCGGCGTCCGGAGCGCTCCTCTCGGACATGGCGTGGACCGCCAGCACCGGACGGAGCCACTTCGACCATCGCGCGGCCGTGGCGTTCGAGGACTGCGGATCGCTTCGCGAGGGCTTGCAGGCGCTCGCGGCGGCGGGCGATCGCGAACCCGTGACGCCGGCAAGAGTCGCCTTCGCCTATGCGAACCACGGCAACAGCTGGATCTCGATGAGCGAAGCGCTCCATGCGAGCGAGCCGGCGGTGCGGTCGGTGCTCGACCGCTGCGAGGAGGTGTTCCGCGATGCGCAAGACGCCTCGCTGCTCGACGTCATGTTCGCAAGGCGGAGTCCTGAGGAAGACCTCGACGATCCGAAGTGGGCGCGGCCGGCGACCTATGCGTTCCAGTGCGCGCTCACCCATCTGTGGTCGGGCGTCGGCGTCAAGCCCGGCGTGGCGTTCGGGCACGGGGTCGGGGCGCTTGCGGCCGCAGAGGCCGCCGGCGTCTTCGGCCTGGAAGACGGCCTGCGCCTGGCCATGGCCCGTCCCGAGGGGATGCCGGACGACATCGCCACGGGCGCGCCCTCCCTGACGATCATCAACACCCTTTCGGGTGCCGCCGTGACGCCGGACGATGCCCGGGACGCGTCCTACTGGCGCCGGCAGGCGGCGGGCGAACCCGAATCTCTCCAGCACTGCGGCGCAGCGCTGGCAGCGGCAGGTATCGGTGCCGTCATCGGGATCGGAGAGAACGGAGCCCTGGAGACCATGCTGCCGGAAACGGGGGACGCACCCGGGCCGGCCCTCCTGGCGAGTTTCGGGCGGGGAGCGGCGCCGTCAGGGGCGAACGGCGGCTTCGCAGAAGCGGTCGCCGGGGCCTGGGAGGCGGGGCTGGCGGTATCCTTCAGAGGTCTTTTCGCCGGCGAATCCCGCCGCCGGGTGTCGCTGCCGGACTACCCGTTCGAACGCCGGCGTCACTGGATCTGACCGCAACGCAGCCCAGGAAGAGATCACTGCAGTCGGGCAACCGGCGGACTGCCACCAGCTTGCTTTCCATTTCAGGATGGCAACCGGGGGAGTCATGGACTACGGCTTTCCGGCGGGAGTCCGAACGCTTCGCCATAGAGTCGCTCGACACGTTCCGTTTCTTCATCCGTCAGCATCCTGAACTCTCGTTCGCGCGCCCGCATCGACAGACGCCCCGCATTCTGGTGCAGGAACCGGAACAGCAGGTCGGCGGTGCGGTCGGGCATGTCGACGATCGCCTGGAGTCGCCGCGTGAACCGGTCGTAGCGCCGGAGAAAATCCGCTTCGTCGGGGAGGTCTTCCTCGATCGTCCGCTTCACGCATTCGAACAGGAATTCCGCATGGGGCGTGGCGTCGAAGTAGCGATAGAAGTCCGCCGTGTCATTCAGCACCCGGACATTTCCGCGCCCGGTCGGCTCCCACTCGATGAGAGGCAGGAGCCGCCCTGAATGATCCTCCAGGATCGCGCCGTAGGCCTCGATCCGATCCAGGATCGCGGCGGATACCGGCAACGCGACCCCTGGCGGGTTGAAGCCCCGCCGTGCCAGGACGTGATGAACGAGATAGCGATGGATGCGGCCGTTGCCGTCTTCGAAGGGGTGGGCGTAGACGAAGCCGAAAGCCAGCGCGGCCGCTGCGATGACGGGATCAAGGGCCGTTGCCGGACCCCTGTCGAAGGCGGCCATGCCTTCGACGAGCGACGCCAGGTCCTCGTGGCGCGCGCTGATGTGATCGGGGAGCGGCGCGCCCGTATCCCGTTCGTGCTCGCCGACAAATCCTCCTTCGATGCGCAGGCCCAGGCGCACGAACCGGTCGTCGCCGATCACGATCTCCTGCAGCCGGAGCAGTTCCTCGAGATCGATTGCCTGCCTGCCGGCCTCTCCGATGGCCCGGCCCCAGCGCTGAATGCGGTGTTGCGGAGGACGTTCGCCCTCGATCGCGTAGCTCGACCTGGAATCCTTCAGGCGCAGGAAGACGGCCGTGCGGGCCAGCACGTCTCCGGGCACCGCAGCGGCGACCGCCCGGGCCCTCTCCGCGAGATCGAGGCTTGAGAATTCCTCGAGTGCATCCGTGCGCCGGACGAGCGGGCAGAAGTCCGGTGTGCCCGGCAGGTTGTTCCTGACGCGATGGCGCGTGGAGTTCTCGCCCGGGACCGCCCATTGCTGCTGCGGATTGACGGCCGGGACATAGTCGCCCCTGGTGGCGTCAGGGAGGTTCAGGCGCCGCCCGGTGAGCCACTCGAAGAGAAACCACAGGCGCCGGGCATAGCTCCCCGTGGGCGTCTCCCGAACGATGGATTCGATTTCGGCCGCATCCACCACGAGGAAGAGGCGCTTCAGGACGGCGAGATCGAGCCCCTCATACTTGAGGGCGAAGACGAGATGGGCTTCCAGCGTGGGACGCGGGGCATGGCGAGGCGTCAGCAGGCGCCAGCCCCCCTCCTCCAGGATCCTGTGCCGCTCGCCCGTGGCGAACAGGGTTCGCGGCAAGGGAACCTGCAGTCCGCAGGCATCGATCAGTGCGGCATAGCCGGCTGGCGTCGCCCGTTCCGGCAACCGTCTGTCCCGAAATCCCGTGACCGGCCCTGAAAATCGATGTTGCAACGCGACATTCATGAATCTCGATGCCCCCTGACTGAAAATCGAAGCCAAGGGACCCTCAAGCCTGACTTATCATGATATCATGTGATAAACACGTTCTCAAGGAACGCTATGTGAATTTTCTGTGTTTTCTAGCCACATTCATGAATTATGCTGTTCTCGCCACGTGCCGGGACGGTTTGTCCATGACGACGATGCCGCCTTGGGGGCCCCTCGGGGACAAGCACCCTCTCGTCATGGGTTTCAAAGCCCAGGCGGTTGATCGGTTCGTCAAGCACGACGGGCGCCCGGGTCTCTCCCTCACGACTTGCGTGACCGGCATTCCCGGGTGCGGCCTACTCTTCGCCGGGGTAGACCAACGGGACCATCGTCTGGTCGGAGAACGGCGGTCGCACATACGCACCGGCCTCCGCGCGCTGCGGAAGCTCGATCGGCTCCGGCGTCAGGTCCTCGTAGGGAATCATGCTCAAGAGATGGCTGATGCAGTTCAGCCGTGCGTGCTTCTTCACGTCCGCGTCGACGACGTACCACGGCGCCTGCTTGATATCGGTATGCGCGAAACTCTCGTCCTTCGCCCTGGAGTACTCGATCCACCGGCGCCGCGATTCCAGGTCCATCGGGCTCAGTTTCCAGCGCTTGTGATCCTGCCGGAGCCGGCTCTGAAATCTCTTTTCCTGCTCTTCGTCGGAGACGGAGAACCAGTACTTGATGAGCTTGATGCCGGAGCGCACCAGCATGCGCTCGAACTCCGGGCAGGACCGCATGAACTCCCGGTGCTCCTCTTCGGTGCAGAATCCCATCACCCGCTCGACGCCGGCCCGGTTGTACCAGCTGCGATCGAACAGGACCATCTCGCCTGCGGCGGGGAGATGGGGCACGTAGCGCTGGAAGTACCACTGGGTCTGCTCGCGCTCGGTCGGTGCAGGCAGGGCGACGACCCGGCAGATGCGGGGACTCAAGTGCTGGGTGATTCGCTTGATGACGCCGCCCTTGCCGGCCGCGTCCCGCCCCTCGAAAATCACCACGACCTTGAGCCCCTCGTGCTTGATCCACTCGACCATCTTCACGAGCTCGAGCTGGAGCCGGAACAACTCCTCCTCGTAGCGCTTGTTCGCTATCTTCCGGGGACGATCCTGCGCTTCGGTCACCCTCGTCCCACCGGTCGACGTCTTCGACTTCTCCATGTTGCCCTCCCGGAACCGAGCGGCGCGGACCGGTTCGACTCCGCGATGCGTGCAGCAGCGTTGCTGCACCTTGTCTTCGGCGTGGACCTGTCCGGCAGTCAGTCCAAGCTTAGCATGGCAGAGGATAGCGCGCATGAGAGCGCGGGGATGTTGGCGGGCCGCCGCGGGCCAGATGACCGGCCCATGATTATCTGCGGCCGGGTTTCGGGACGTATCCTTGAAAACCTGAAGACCATCGGGGGTCACAGGAGACAGTGATGAGTCTTGCGCAATGCCCGCGCGTCGGCTCGGGCGCTTCTCTTCTTCCAGTGGCGGTCGCAGGAAGGACAGACGGTTCCGTCCAGCTGCAACCCGGCGTTCAGATGGCTGGCGCCGCGGGACAATCGCAGACCACCTCGTCCAAGGCGGGAGCACGGTCGATCATCCCGGAGCGGGCATAAGTCGCGAGGTTGCGCTTCCAGCGGTCCGGATCGGTGGCGACGACATGATCCAGTCCCGCGTCTCCCGCGACCAGCGGGACCATCATCTCGAGAATCCGGCGATTCTCGGACGCGTCCGCGTGCTCCCTCGAATGGGCGGCCACCAGCCGGGCGCACGCGTCAAGGTTGGTCATGGCCTCTTGCCAACCCTTCTTGCAGGCGCCAAGGAAGCGGGCGAGCGCCTCGCCATGCCCGGCAATCATGGCGTCGGTGGTGAACATCATCTGCGCCCAGGGCCGAAGGTTGTCGTGGCGGATGGGAATGAGGCGCGTTCTTTGTCCGAGACGCTCGAGATGGAGGGGCTCCGTCGTGGCATAGCCCTGCACGGCGTCAAAGGTCCCGTCGAGGAGATGGTCGAGCGTCCAGTCTTCGACCGTCGTCTGCATGGATCCGGGATCGATGCCATGCAGTCCGAGAACCGTTTCCAGGAGATGAACGCCGTCCCGATGCATGGCAATCCGGCGTCCGGCGACATCCGCGAGACGCTCCATCCCGCTCTCGGGAAGCGTGACGAGGTGGATTGGCGAATCCTGCATTGTTGCTCCGATGGCCTTGACCCCCTTGCCGGCCACCACGGCACGAACGATGAGATTGTCCTCCATGCATCCGACACAGCATTCGCCGGCGAGCACGAGATCGAGTGTCGGGGTGTCGGGGTTCTCCTCCGGCGGCACCAGGCGCACATCGAGGCCTTCCGCGGCAAAGAGGTCCTCGTCGCGGGCCCAGAGCAGACCGGCGAACTGACAGTTGACGCTCCAGTCGAGGTAGAAGTCGAGGGCCAGGGTCATGTCGTCACCCTTCCGCGCCCGACGCGACCGCGCGCCGCCAGGAGAGCGGTTGACGTCATCGGGAGACAGGCTCGAAGTAGATCGCAAGAAACTCGTAGTCGTCCGAAGGCCACCCGAAATAGTGGTCATGGTCGCCCCGGAAGGCCTCCAGGCTCACGCTGCCGTCGGCGGCCGGATCGCGTTGCCACAGCGCGTCCGGAATCGCTCCCCAGGTGCAGAGTTCGAGGGCCGTGATCCTGATGCGGCAGCGGGGAGTCCTGTCGGCGTCGTAGACCGTGTAGACCGCACCGCAACGGATGGGCGTGTTGCAGGAGTCGAGCCCCTCACTCCATTCCAGCGGCCTTACCGTCGCCGTCTTCACGCCCGCGACAATCTGGTCGATCAGCACGGAATCGTTCCATTGCATGCGGTGTTCACCCATCGTCGAACCACTCCGTGTTGCGTGTGCCGAGTCCGTCTGCCTCATGGCGTTCGGCTCGCAAAGGACGAAGTCTGCCGCGCGCAGCTTGCGCCCTCAACCGTCCTGGCGAGGCGATCTTGCCGATGGACGCTATCATCGCCAAGACACTCTGACAGGAACGAATTCGTGGGATGCGCACCTTTCCAGACGGCAAGGCGGGCGCAGGCAGGCGGCAGAACGAGGGCGAATGAGTGATCCCATCTCCCGGGCATCGCAAGGCCACCAATGTCCCTGTCTGTCCTGAAATTGAGCGCTTGCAGCATGCACGGTCATGCCGTACATATATGCAGCATGTTCGTCCGTTCCTTTCGTCACCGGGGCCTGCGTCAGCTGTTCGAGAACAACTCGTCCCGGCTTCTGAAACAGGAACTGGTGGAGCGGGTGCGCGGCATCCTGGCCGCGCTTGTGTTGGCGGAGACCATGGAGAGCTTCATCCGCGAGGCAGCTCCCGGATGGCGGGTCCACCGCCTTTCGGGCGAACGTCGAAACGAGTGGAGCGTTTCCGTCTCGGGAAACTGGCGGATCACCTTCGAGGAACTGGACGGCGCGATCGCGCGCATCAACCTGGAGGACTATCACTGATGACCAGTGGCAGCATCAAGATGGGGATGGCTCCCCCGCATCCCGGCACCTTCATACGGATCGAGGCCCTCGAGGAATTGGGGTTGAGCGTTTCGGCGGCGGCGCGAATTCTCGGCGTGCGCCGGGCGACGCTTTCGGACTTGCTGAACGGCAACGCCTCGCTGTCACCCGAAATGGCGTTGCGGGTGGAGAAGGCTTTCGGCCTCAGCATGGACCTGCTGTTGCGAATGCAGGCACGGCACGACGCGTCGCAGATGCGAGCGCGGACCGACGAGATCGACGTTCGGCGATATCAGCGTACATGATCACCAGGGCGCAGTCTTGTGTCGCCGTCTACACAGCGCGGGGTTCCCCCATGCGCGAGAGAGTCTCCGTTGTCGGATGACACTACATCACCGGCGCGCCGAAGAGCGTGCCGTGAAGGACTGCCAGTAACCCGGCGACAATCAAGCCGCCGAAGACAGCAGCGATGTCCATGGTGATGCGAGGCGCTGGCTCCTTCGGCGGGCCCTTGCCTCGCGCCACCGCGCTGACGACCTCAACCACCGCGAACAGTGCGAAGCCGCCGAACAGCACGATGGAGCGTACGTCACCATTGGCGAGAAGATGAGCGAAGGCCCAAAGCAGCAGCCCGAGCAGCATCGGATGCCCGACCACGGCTCGAATGCGGGTGGGCATGTTGGCTGCGGCGAACAGCACCAGCGCGACAGGCACCAGGATCATCGAGGCTTGATGTCCCCAGGCGGGAGGCACGTAGAGCACTTCGATGGGGGAGCGCGAGAAGCCCCACACGACGGCTGCCAGGGAGAGCAGCACGACCCCGCTGAAGACGCCGCGATAGGGTAACGCTCCCAACCGCTCCACCAACGCGGCGCGCAATGGCGGGACGCTCGGTATCAGGTGGATTGCGATGAACACGACGAGACCGGCGATCAACACTGACATGGGCGTGCTCCTTGTTCAGTTGCCGGTCACGGAGACCGGACCGACGGGCTCCCGCAAGGGCTCCGGGCAGGCATGGATCGAGCAGTACCGTGCCAATGCTTGCGCGCCGATACTACCAGCCTTTTCGGCCGCCATGGCCAGGTGAGTCGGAAAGACGGACATGTCGCACGGAGGCGGGGAGGAACTGCTTTGTGGACAATTCAGGCATCAGCGGCCCGTCATCCGTGAATCTCCCTTCTGCAACCAGGCGGTCGGGCTCAACCCGACGATGCGCAGAAACTCGCGGTTGAAGTTGGACTTTGTCTGGAACCCGGATGAGAACATCGCTTCCGTCACCGTCTTTCCTTCCGTCAGAGCCGACTTGGCGGCTTCGATGCGGGCCGCATTGACGAACCGCGAGATGCTCTCGCCCGTCGAACGGTTGACCGCGGCCGACACCTGCTTGGCCGGGAGGCGCAGCTTGCGCGCCAGTCTCGCCAGGGTGAGGTCGGGATCGAGGTAGGGACGATCCGTAGTCATCAGTGTTTCGAGTCGCTGCATCACCAGCCTGTCGTCATCGGACACCTCTTCGATCGACGAATTCGGCCTTCGCGAATCCGTGACGCGCGCGCTCGAGAGACAGAGCACTCCGACGACGAGGAGGTTCGCAAGGGAGAAGACGCTGACGATCCATGGCGTCAGGTGCCGCGCCCCGGTCTCCATGGCGACGGCGATCACGACGTCGATCATGGCGGACGCGATGAGCGCGAGACTCACGATCTGCCAGATTCGCCGGGGCCACTCCCCGGCCTCGAGGATGGAGTGGACCAGTCCGTCGCCGTTGCGCCAACTGATCCAGAAGATTGAGATGCCGTATCCTGCGAACTCGACCGGTATGATGACGTCGATGGCCGGTGGATGGAGAATCCACGCTGCCGGCACGGCTGCCGTGGCCGTCAGGTGAGAGACGTCGCGCCATCGGGGAGTCCGTCCGCCAGTCATCCGGAAGGCGATCCAGGCAGCGGGCGGAATCAGCGTGGCGGTCACGGGCTGAAGCGTCGCCATGGTTCGAAGCCCGTAGTGCTGGTTGAGCGAGATGATGAGCGCCTGGACGGCGCAGAGCCCCAGAAGCATTGCGAGCGGGAGATGCCTGCGATCCGACAGCAGGAAGTAGAGGAACATGAAACCCAGGACGAGTGCTGCGACGAGGGGGATGGGAAGGCTGGGCATCAGCGACGATCCGATGTCTCAAAACCGGTTTCAGGCGACCTTGATCCGGTTCGAGGACGCCGGTCGCCGAGACTCTCAGCAATGAAGAGGCATTGCAATCCACGTCAAGGAGACAATCCATGCGAGTCGCATCCCCGCTCTTCGCGCTCTTGCTGATCCCCACCCTTGCGGCCGAGGCCGATCCGGCCGGGTACCGCGAACTGTCGATGACCGCACCCCATCATGGACGGGTGCTGCAGGGCGCCATCTGGTATCCCGCCGGTCAACCGGGAGACGAGATGACGATCGCAGGGAACGCGGTGTTCTTCGGCGTCACCGTCGCGCAAGACGCACCGATAGCCGACGGCCAACACCCTCTGGTCATGCTGAGCCACGGGCTCGGTGGTCACTTCCGCTCGCTCGCATGGCTGGCAGCCGGCCTTGCCGAGCGCGGGGCCATCGTGATCGCCGTCAATCACCCCAACTCCACCTGGGGAGACTTCGACCTCGTGGCCATGCTCGATCACTGGACACGGGTCGAGGACCTCGCGCTTCTGCTCGACTGGGCCCTTGCCCATCCTGACGTCGCCCCGCACGTGGATCCGGATCGCGTCATGGCGGCCGGATTTTCCTATGGCGGCTGGACGGCACTCTCCATGGGAGGGCTGCGCGCCAGCCCCGATGGTTTCGCGGCCTTCTGCCAGGAGCAACTGGCTCGCTCCACCACCTGCCGGCATCTTGCCCGGGCCGGGATCGACCTCGGCGCGCTTCCGGCGGAGGCGTGGGCTGCATCCTACAGGGACGCCAGGATCACCCGTGTCGCCGCCATCGATCCGGCCCTCATCTGGGGACTTGATGCAGGTCATGCCAGCGACCTCGTCGGTGACGTGACACTCATTGGCCTAGGTGAGGGTGATGACCGCCTTGCCGGGACCGACTTCGATGCCAGCGCATTTGCAGGATTGCTGCCCAATGCCGGCATCCTGCGCCTGGCGCCTGCGAGTCACTTCTCCGCCCTTGCCCTCTGCAGGCCCGGGGCCGAAGCGATCCTGGAAGCGGAAGGCGACGATCCGGTCTGCACCGATCCCGCCGGCACCGACCGCGCCGGAGTGCACGCCGCCATCATCGAAAGACTGGCAGCAGATCTCGATCTCTAGCGCCGGCGTGGCGTTCAGTTCCCCGGCCTCCATCCGGCGACACATTTTCGGGATGAGATGTCGCTGCGAAACTGGCGACTGGCCAAAATGGCCTGTCAGCGGCCAACATCTGCAACGCCGGATGCGGCGCCCGGAGCCTGCAGGACCTCGCGAGTTTCAGCGTCCCGGGTGTCCACGACGCCGGGTTCGACGGTCGCACCGGCAACAGCGCTGCCCCCTGGCCCAGGCTCCGAGAACTGGTTGCTGTCACAGGGCGAGCCCTTGCTTCAGGTCGTCGTGCTCGAAGGCACTGGCCATGCGGTCGATCTCGGAGGTGCGCGCACCTAAGGCTTTCGCCACGTCGCGCCAGGTCCCCGTGACGCTCGCGACGTCCTTGATGATCGCGCGAGCCTGGGTCAGCGTCAGCGCGTAGAATTCGCAAGCGGCCTCCAGCAGATCGAGTGAACAGGTGCCCTCGTCGAGATCGATGTTGGTCGTCAGGACCCGCGCTTTGAGGTCCGTAGGTACAGGATTGAGGTCGTAGGCAGGAGAGAGTGACCATCCCGCCCTTCCGAGCCACAGGAAGCCGTGGTTGCGCAGATGATCGTCGACATTGGAGATCAACACACTGAAGACGACCCGCCGATAGAGAGCACGCGCGTCCGCCTTTGCCTGCGCGCCGTGTCCCGCGAGAACATCGACCATTTCGGGGTAGCTGCCGCGCTCGCCGTCCTTCACGCCCATCATTGCCATGGCCGACAGGAATGGAACGCGGATCGCGCCCTGGCGATCGAAGCGCCGTGACAGCATGACCTTCTTGCCGGCGACATCGATCAGCTCATGCACGGGCGTGGCGATGCCGGCCTGGCTGGCCAGACGCAGCGCTATCTCCTCCCAGGTTTCCATGCAGTAATCGTCAGTCTCCTTTGGAAACTTGGCGATCAAGAGGCCACCATGCTGATCGATGACCGAGGCCTTCGGGCGTGCACCGCCCAAGGAGGAGCCGGCCGCGAAGATGAGCTGGAGATCTTCGTCCGTTTCCTCGTCGCGGAGAATCCGCTCGGTAACCCGAAGCAGGCGCCCAAGTTCAATCAGGGACGGCACGCTCTCGCGGACCGGAGCCTGGAAAGCGTTCTCCCCGACCCTGCGGAAGCGCAATGCGCCCAACCGGGTCTCGTCCGTCACGCCAAGGAGATAGTCCCTCTCCATGAGCGTGCGAACGGCTCGGCCTTCGCGTTCGGCAAGGCGGCGCTCGGCGCGCTGCATCAACCGGCGGCCCCAGGTATCGGGCGCTGAATCACCGATGGATCCGGAGATGGCGAGGCCGGCGGGCGGCGCGAAAGGGCCCCGACCCAGGGCAAGGGACGGCTCCAGCGAGAACCTGTCAGGGTCCTCCAGCCAGGCGTCGTCATACCCGAAGACGATGGTCTCCGCACCGCGAACGCGATTGCTCCGCGCCATGCCGATCTGCCGGGTGCGACCGTCAAGGTCGATATGGACCTCGAAGTCAGTCATCGCCGGACGAACCGGTGCGCTTGAGATGCACATGCCTGGGCAGGTCGGCGCTTGCAAGGGCCTGTCCGACGCGATCATTGCGGATGTCGGCAATCAGGCTCAGTCCTTCAAGCAAGCCGAGCGCCTGCAGGACGCCGGCGTAGATGCCGATGCTGACCCTGTTGTCGCCGGCTTCGATCCGTTGAAGGGTGGAGCGAGACGTGAAGGCACGTTCCGCCACGACAGCCATGGGCAGCCGCCGACGGCGACGTGCATCACGAATGTCCGCTCCGAGTTTGCGCAATGCTCGCCGAACGGCGGCGGGAGGATTGTGAGGCGTCGGCATATGCCACCTTTGCACGACAAATCGGCGTGATATGTAGCACCAAGTTTACAAATCATCCAGTATCACCCTGGGGAAACGGTTGCACCTTGTCAGGCCAGCACCCTCTGACTGTCCATGCCCCCTGTCATTCGGTGCCTGGTCTTGACCCTGCGGAACAGTGTCTGACCCACGGATGACCATGGGATCGAATTCGCCCCGACGGAACAGTAGGGCATCGCTGCCGCGGAGGCGGTGGGGCGGGTCCTTTCAGGGGGAAAGCGGGCGGCGAGCGAGTGCTGGTGCGGTGGATTGGGCGGGCACGATAACGCACTGGATTGGCGCGATTAGTTTATGCGGAGGCGGTGTGCCGGCGGACCTCCGAAACCGGTGGTGAAGGAAATACGATAGCGAAGAATGGTTGTTTCGGGTCGGCGTGTTCTTCATATGTTCCGCCATGATCAAGCTCGACCAAGCATTCTACTGGACCGTTGAGGCGTACCTTCGCCGCCACGAGATGAGTCCGGCGCGCTTCGGACAGCGGTCGCTGGGCGACCCCTGTTTCGTGGCCGACATCGCCAAAGGCCGCTCGCCTTCCCTCAGGACCGCCGACAGGGTTCTCGTCTTCATGGGCTTCGCGCCATTGGGCCAGGCCTTCGTCGACGAGGTGGAGGCCTTCCTCGCCATCACCGGCATCAAGTCCTCCGAACTGGGCTACGCCGCCACCGGAAATCCCTCCTTCGTCAATCGCCTGAGGCGCGGCACCTCGCCCCGTCTGACGACGGTCGACCAGGTCCGCAGCTGGATCATCGAGAATTCCAGCGCCGAGGAGCACCGGGCGATCAGGGACGAGTGCGCCTCGAAGGCGCCCTGCCGGTGCGGCGTGCCGCTGCCCTTCGATCACGTCGCCTTCATTCCGCTGAACGCCCGGGTGGTGCATTGAGGCGCGTCCTCCTGGCGGTTCTCCTGGCAGGTCTCGCGGCCTGTCACCCGGCGGCGGACGACGACGCGAGGGACCTTGCCGCCGACATCGCCGGCATGCAGGAGACAGGAACGGGTTACGGCGTCCTCCACCTCGAGGGTACCCGCCCCTACACGGGCCTCGAGCGGCGGCCAGGCGAGATCGAGGAACTCCCCCTTCACCTTCGCGCCAGCGACGCCGTCACCCTTTCGCTTGCCGGAAGGCCTCAGGACGCGGATCTCGCAGCGAGGATCGAGGCCGCCACGGGAGTGCGCGTGACGCTGGCAGGGGAGAGGCCTTCGGGATCCGCCCCGCCTGCGGTCATGGGCTGGAACGGCGC
>JAJEHK010000181.1 GCA_022823765.1 Alphaproteobacteria bacterium
ATCGAACTCGAACCGGGTGACGGACTCTTCTTTCACTGCAACACCGTGCACGCTTCAGGTGATAACCGCGCGCCCTGGAACCGAATTCTCCTGGAGTTCTCCTACAACGCGATCAGCAACACCCCAGTGTTCCCGGATCAGGAACATCATGCATTCAAGATGTTGACGAAGGCACCTGATGATTCACTTGCAGGGGGCGCTTACGACGGTGTCTTCTCCTCCACCCCGCTCATCGATCTTGAGGATCCCGACGACGAGGGTTACACGATCTTCGTGCGCGACAGTTTTCCCGATCTCAGCTGAAGGCATCCAGACCCTCCGCCTCACGCGGGCCTGCCAACACTGATCATGTGTGCCGCCGCCGCTGTCTCAATCCGTGATGCGACCGGCAAGGCAATCCATGACTTCCATGAATCTGGTTTCCAATTCTTTTCGGAGGCGGCTCAATTCCGTCCGCACCGTTCGGCGCACCTTGCCCTGAGCAAGCAGCCTTCGAACATCAGGAAGTGTGTCCGTCTCACGCAACCCTGACGCCAGCGCCTGGAACCGGTCTTGTCGCGCCTTCAGCGTAGAGATCACTGCCACCTGACGACAGTTCTTCATAGCCCCTGATGACGTCGTAGGGATCCTGGAAATCCTGGACCCAGCCCAGGAACGGCCGGTGGATGTTGAAGCCGAGCAGCCGAGCCAGCCGCTCGGGCATTTCCCGCACCTCTTCCGGCGTCACGGAGAGATACCAGTTCTGTTCCTGGCGCAACCAGCCAAGACAGAAGCCCGTGAACATGCCGATGCGCCAGACATCGGGTGTGAGATTGCGCCCGCCACCGTGATAGACGCCGCCGACAAAGACGCAGAACGACCCTTTCGTCATGACTGCAGCACAGGTCTCGTCGTCACACGGCACCCTTTGATCGTCCCACTTGTGGCTCCCGGGAATGATCCGCGTGGCGCCGTACTCTTCCCGGAAATCCGACAGGGCCCAGAAGACCGTCGATGTCGCGTTGCGTTCGCTGGGATGGGAAAGCGGATAGAGAAGATCGTCGCGATGCAGCGGTTGCGGAGTCTCGTCCGGCCCAACCGCCGTGATCGAGTTCGAGTTGAGCTGGTAGTTCTCGCACCACGGCAACAGCGTCAGATCCATGATGTCGAGTACCCGCTCGTGGAGAACAAAGTCCTGGACCCGCCGGGACTTTCCGAAGAGTGAATGGAGGCGTTTTGTCTTGTAGCCGACGAAGTTGCCGTTGCCACAGGGCTTGCGCTGAAGATAGGGATCGAGGTCTCCGAGAAGGGCGTCGATCGTCGCATGATCGATGGCGTCCCTGACGATGATGCAGCCGTCGCGCTCGAGAATGGCGCCGATCTCTTCGCTGGACGTATCGGGATCAACCGTCGTGATAGTGGGCGCACTCATCTCATCTCCCTCCCCGCAATCCTGTCCCTTCGGATCCTACATGATCTTCGCGTCCACGACAGCCAACTGACACCAGATCCCTCATCGCCTGCCACTGTTCCAATGATGGAGACGCAATCTGACCTCGACACTCCGACAGGGTCGAGCCTGTGTCGCGACACCGGTCATCCGGCCTACATCTGTGAGGGGCGTCGACGAGACCCGGATCCCTGCTCAACATTGCGGCTGGAAGGATGGTATCCGGTCGTGACCTTGCGAGAGTCCGGCTGTTGTTTCGAGGGCCAGCGCGAATACGCCCTTGATCTGCGGGTGTCCGGGCAATCAAGGCGACAGTTGTTGTCTCCCTTTGGCGTCCATGTATCTCCGCTTCAGTTCGGCCCGGTGACGGCGTTCGCCGACCCAGCGAAAACCACCAAACCAGACCTCGTTCACCTTGCCACTGCGGCCGCACTCCAGTCTTGCGGGCTCGCCGTGAATTCCATAGCCGCCGGAAAGGCTGATGGTCCCATGACGCTCTCCGGCTACGGTGATCTCGTCGACCGCATCGAATGGATCGAGACGGTCCGGCTGCGCCACGAGGACGCGGTTGCCGAAGGCCACGAGATCGACCGCCTCTCCGGAATTCCACCATCTGCCGGTCCATGAATGTGTGGACGGTCCCGGAAGCGGATTGTCCCGAAATGCCCTGAGGATCCGCACGATGCCTTCCGCCCATGTCTCGGCAGGGCCGTCGCTGGCATTGGTGAGCACGGAAAAACAGATCCCCTGGCCCGGCAACATCACGGTCCTGCTTCTGACGCCCTGGAACGCACCGCCGTGTCCGGCACACTCCAACCCGCCAACAAGCCCCAGGCACATTCCGAGGCCATAGCCGTCATCTTCCGACGTATGGGGATTGCGCCACTGCCAGCGAATCATCGCCCGTCGGTTCTCGGGACTGAGGACACTCCGCCGGCTGTCGGGATCGAGACGTGCAAAGAAGCGGGCCAGGTCGCCTGCAGTCGAGGCGAAGCCGGTCGCCGGCGCCAGGGCATGCGTGGGATTATCGGCGGGAATGACGACACGACTACCCAGCGGAAGGCTGTTGCTATGCCCCCGTGCCAGGGGTGCCCCCTGGGCAACCGGCATGTCGGGCGTCGTTTCGTGCAGACCTGATGCGCGAACGATGTTCCGCGTGATCCACGAACCATAAGATTCGCCCGTGACGGAC
>JAJEHK010000113.1 GCA_022823765.1 Alphaproteobacteria bacterium
ATCGGCGGCTACCAGCGGCACGGTGTCGCCATGGGGCTGGGTACGGATACCTACCCGCACAACATGCTTGACGAGATGCGCACGGCTGCCGTTGCCGCACGCCTCGTGGCCGGCAGCGTCTCCGATCTTGATTACCAGGACATCTTTCATGCCGCCACGGTCGCCGGCGCCACGGCCCTGGGGCGTGAGGATCTTGGGAGGATCAGCGTCGGAGCCAGAGCCGATCTCGTGGCGATTGATCTCGCTCACCCGGCGATGCGGCCGGTCCGTGAACCCCTGCGCACGCTCATCGTGGTCGCCGCCGAACGTGCCGTCAGGGATGTCTGGGTTGATGGAGAACGCGTGGTGGCCGATGGAAAGATCGTGACCATTGACCTTGCGTTGGAGCTGGATCGTCTGGAAGCCGGCCAGAAGGCCATGATGGCCGCGGTGCCGCGGATGGACTGGGCAGGACGCACGGTCGATGCCCTCGCACCAATGATGCTGGAAACCGTCGATACAATCGACTGAATGAGAGGAGGCGCCCTTGGTACGCATGATTGACCTCAACCCGGACATGGCGGAATTCCTGACTGAATTCTCCAGTCCCGATATCCCGGGCTCGCCCTGGACCGAACCGGCGCCGCCGTCCAGGCGGCGAGTGTCACTCGTGTCTTCCGCCGGACTGCGGCTGCGTGGCGACCAGGCATTCAGCGAAGGATCAGCAGACTACCGGAGCATTCCTGTCGAGGGTGCAGCGGATGTCGTGCAGGATCATGTTTCGACTTCCCACGACCGAACAGGTTTCCAGGAAGACATCAATGTCGTCTTCCCGCTGCAAAGGCTCCTCGAGGTCGCCGGCGACGGCACGATCGGATCGGTGGCGAAGACGCACTACTCGTTCATGGGCGCGACCGATCCCCTCGCCATGGAGAGTGCGGCGCGCCACCTTGCCGGCGCGATGAAGGCGGAGGGAGTCAACACGGTCATCCTCGCCCCCGTTTGACCCCTTTGCACGTGCGCCGTGAGCGGACTGGCAAAGTTCATGGAGGACGAGGGACTGGCGACGGCACTCATCGCATTGGTGCGCCGTCAAGCCGAAGAGGTGAGGCCGCCACGCGCCCTCTGGGTGCCGTTTCCACTGGGCCGGCCCTTCGGTGCGGCAGGCAATGCGCCGTTCCAGCGGCGCGTCCTCATGGCCCTCCTCGACCTTTTCGACAGACGGGCCGGACCCGTTCTCGAGGATTTCACCGAAGAGGCGCCGCCTGACGGAGAGAACCGGAATGTTCTCGACCTCCTTGTCGTCAACCGCGACGGTGCGTTGCTTGAGGAAGTCGACGGCTTGCGCCCCTGGTATGAGATGAGCGTCGCAAGGCGCGGCCGCACCACGCTGGGTGGGTCGGGCATGGACGCCCCCGGCGCCGCCCGGCTGCTCACCGGCTGGCTCGATGGCGACACACAGGCTCAAAGGGCCGGAATCGACCAGTTGCGCCTCGCTTCGGAAGACCTGAAGGCCTACTACACTGAGTCTGCAGTGGCGCGCACCGGCGCCATCGATACCGAAGCCGTGATCGCCTGGTTCTGGGCCCGGACTGCAGCGGGCCGGATTATTCGGGATGTGCGCTCGAAGTGTCTCTCGAGCGACAAGGCGGCGCTCCGCGACGCGGGAGCCTACATGTTCGTGCCTGAATACGTGAACGACTGAGCGCCCGGCCCGAGCGAGAGAGCTGCGGTCCCCGAACCGGTCACCCGTCCGATCAGTGCCGCGCCGGTCTCGCCTGCTTCGTTGAGGAGGGCCATCGCCTCGTCTGCCCTTTCCTCCGGAAGTCCGGCAAGGAGTCCTCCGGCTGTCTGTGGATCAAAGAGAAGCGGGTCGGCCGCATCGGCATCGAGGATGCCTTTCAGCGCCGCAACATTGCCGGGATGCAGCGTGCTGGCCCGGCCCCGGGCGAGGAGTTCAAGCGCCCCGGCATAGGCAGGGACCCTGCCGATCTCGATGGCAACGCCAGAGGCCCGCGCCATGTCCCACAGGTGTCCGGCGAGTCCGAAACCGGTCACGTCCGTCATCGACCGGGCGCCAGCGCCGGCGAGAAGGCGTGCAGCCGGTCCGTTGCTGCGCTGCATCGCATCGAGGATGGTCCCGATCCACGCCCCTTCGGCCTCGCCACGCATGTTGGCGGCGAGCAACACCCCGGTGCCAAGCGGTCTGGTGAGAAGAAGGACGTCACCCCGTTCGAGGCCCGAAACGCGAATGAGTGCCGATTCGTCGACATGACCGGTGACGGCCAGACCCAGGGCGGCGCGGTCCGATTCGCCGGTATGGCCGCCCACCAGGGCGCAGCCCTCCTCGCGAAGGATCGAAAGGACTCCCTCGAGCATGTGCACGAGATCGTCTTCCATGGCGTTGGCCTCGCCGGGCACCAGACCGACGAGCGCCATGGCGGCGCGGGGTTCGGCTCCCATTGCGTGGATGTCGGAGAGTGCGTGGACTGCCGCGATGCGTCCAAACAACCAGGGATCGTCGACGAACGCCGGGAACTGGTCGACCGTCTGCACCGTCACCGTGCCCGGGACCGGTGCGAGAACCGCTGCGTCGTCGGCTGAGTCAAGACCGACCAGGACACCGGGCATGGCAGGAATATCGAGACGGGCGAGCGCCCGTTCGAGAATGCGCGACGGCACCTTGGCGCCGCACCCGCCGCACCGCATGGGAGTGGCCTCATCCATCCTCGGCAGGTCCTGATAACGGCGCATCCACTTCCGGTCGATGCGATCCTTCCACCGCCACACCCAGCGACCGGACACCGTCAACGGTCCCCGTGAGGCCACCGCGTGCCCCCTGCCCGTCGAGACGAGCGCCAGGGTGTGTCGCTGGGGTCTGTAGGGCGCCGGATCCCGCGCTTCGGCAAGGCGTCTGAAAGTGCTGTCCAGAACCGGCCCCTGGCGCACGGCGTGGACGCCGTTCTTCGGCAGCTGCCCCGGTGTGAAGCCGGCGATGTCGCCGGCAGCGAAGACGCACGGGTGGGAGGTCGAGCGCAGGAAGCCGTCAACGGCGACGAATCCCCGGTCGTCGACATCAAGTCCGGTGCGGCGAATCCAGTCCGGCGCGGCAGCACCGGTGGCAAGGATGGTGACATCGCTTGCCAGAACCGAACCGTCAGCCAGGCGGACACGGCCGTCCTCGATCGCGACGACCGGTGCATTCAGGCAGACGCCTATTTCGGCTCGGGCAAGGGCTCGGGCAAGCCGTCTGCCGGCGCCGGCTGCGTGATCCGCCAGCAAGGCCGAATCGGCGCTCACCACGGTGAAGACGAGCGATGCCGGATCGCTCCCGGCCTCGGCCATGTGGTCCGAGAGGCGGCGATGGAGAGCCAGGGAGACCTCGACGCCGGCGGCACCCCCACCGACCATCGTCACGCGGTAGGGCCCTGAGGCCCTGCGCGCTGCCGCTTCCACGAACTGCCAGCGTTCGAGAAATCGGTCGACCGGCTTGACCGGCAGACCGTACGTCCCGGATCCGGCGATTCCGTCGCTGGCCGGGCGCGATCCGATGTCCAGCGAGGCGACATCGAATCGAAGGGGAGGACGGTCCTCGAAGTGCACCTGGCGCGTTTCGGGATCAAGGCCGGTGGCCGCAGCATGGATCAGCCGTGCCCCGGCCCGCGCTGCCAGGGGCACAAGATCGATGTGTGCCTCGGCCCGGGTGTAGAGGCCCGCGAGATACCCGGGGATCATCCCCGAATAGGGTGTCGCGACATCCCGCGTGACAAGGGTGAGGCGCGCGCCGGAGACGGGTGTCATGAGAGCACTGCGCAGGACCTCGACGTGGGCATGACCACCGCCGATCAGAACGATATCCATGAGTCCCCGCGATGGCGGAAGGGGGCGGGAGTCGAACCCACCAGGCACGCCTTGCGCCCCTCACCGGTTTTGAAGACCGGGCGGTCCACCGGAACCGATCCCCCTCCAAGTATCCGCCAGGCGATTCGCGGCACGCCGCCGCTGTCAGACGAGAGCCAACTCTTCACCGTGTGAACGCTTCCGTTTCCTTCTCGGTCTCGACTCGATGCGTTCGAGCTCCCACGTGACGACGTTCCTGACCCCGTTCAGTCCCCTGGACACGACCACCTGCTGGGACGTGCGCATGGCGCCCGATCCCAGATAGACACTGCCCACCAATTCCAGAACACCCCCTTTGACACTCAACCGCCACCCCTTGCCGGACTTCGGACTGAGGAGAACGCTCTGGCTGTCGTGCACGACCGCCGCCCGGACATCGGGATGAAGATGGAAGCGCAGCGAGAAGCGTTCGCCGCCAGGACCGTCGAGAATGTCCTCGCCCCTCAGCACATGGCCATCTGCAGCGAGGGCGAGCGTGCGGTGATGGATCAGGCGGAATTGCGAATGGTATCCATCGTGACTCATGACGAGGGTCACATTGCCCTGCTGTTCACGCCGCTCCACCTCCACGTCGCGTGGTCCACGGCCGAGGAGTCCATCCTTTCTGAACTCCGCCAAGCTTCGATCATCCACCGTCATCGTCGAGTGCGCAGCGGTCTCGCGGGCAGCCTGTTGCCAGTCGCTGTCCGGACCATGCCAGGCGCCCATGGAGACAATCAGCCGTTCCCGGCCGTAGCTCATCTCGAAGGCAAGGGGAGCCGCATGGGCCCGCGCGGTCCACTCGGCCGCCGGGGGCCAGGCCGCATCGACGAGAACGACGGTACTGCCCGCCTCCAGACGTTCGAAGCCCGTGTACGGTGTGCGCCGCAACGGCCGTCCGGTGGCCTGGCCGATTGCCAGCACATTGTCAATCAGATGGGACGATTCCTCCCGAGATCCGTTGAAGAGCGCCAGGCCGCCATCACCGTGTCGGTAGAAGCGGAGCATGGGCGCGGCACGGTCGATGGTCTGCTGGAGCCAGCCGGGAACGGGATGGCGACCCTGGATCAGGGCCAGACGAATGTCCACGAGATCGCGCAACAGGAGATACTGGACGCTGGGATTGCGTTCGCGCTGGCCGCCGTCCGGCAACATCTGGTGATCCAGTTCCTGCTTGAGGAGTCGCATGACCTGGGGCATGCGCCGCGCCGCACCCGGCAGGGTGATCCCGGCGAAGATCAGGGCCCGCAGGACCGCGGTCCTGCTCAGGCCCGAGGAACCGCGCGATGCCACGCGAGCCAGATGCCGTGTCTGTTCCGTGACGCTCCTGAAGAACTGCTGGCGGAACCGGGGATCAGCATCGCCGATGAGAAATCCGTGATGTGTCAGCCACGAAGCAAGGCGTCGTCCCAGAATATCGGGTCGCCAGGCAAAGCGGTTCCAGGATCCGCAGTCGGCAATCCATCCGGCGAGGGCCGTCTGGGCGATCTGGCGGGCGTGCCCTCCTGCTTCCTGAAGATCACGTAGCCATGTGAAGCCGTGCAATTCCTCGAGCCAGCCGTTCCAGGCTCCCGGAGGATACCAGTCGGGCGGACCCAGCCGGTGATCGAAGACGAATGTCTGGTTCGCCAGCTTCCAGTGTCCCTCGCTGATGGCGTGGCCCCTGGCCGCATCTCCTGGCCAAGGATCGTTGAGACTCTGCAGGAGATTGTCCGGTACTTCCCGTGCCAGGAAGAAGCGATAGAGCCGGCTGGTGAAGAGTGCCGACCGGAGGCCTTCCAGCGGATCGGACACGAAACCCGGTTCACTCGCCTGGTGCACCACCGCTATACCCGGAGCGCCTGGATGTTGTCGGCATAGCGTTCGGGACCGCCGGCGAACACGGCGGAGCCTGCCACCAGGACATCGGCGCCTGCCGCCACCGCGAGGCGCGCGGTGGCCGGTGTGATGCCACCGTCTACCACGAGATCGATGTCATGTTCCCCGGCGTCGATCATCGCCCTCAGTTCCGCGATCTTCGGCAGGACACCCTTGATGAACGTTTGTCCCGCGTACCCCGGATTGACGGTCATGACAAGGATGAGATCGACCTGATCAAGGAGTGCAGCGACGGCAACGGCGGGCGTCTGGGGATTGAGGGAAACGCCGGCCCTGGCGCCCGAGTTACGGATGACCTGCAGGGTGCGATGGACATGGGGTGTTGCCTCGACATGCACAGTCACCATGTCGCTGCCGGCGCTGATGAAGTCCCCGATGAGATGATCGGGAGCATTCACCATCAGGTGAACGTCAAAGGGCTTCGTGGTGCAGTCCCTCAGCGCCGCGATGATCGGAGCGCCCAGAGTCAGGTTGGGCACGAAGTGACCGTCCATCACGTCGATGTGGATACGGTCACATCCGGCATTGTCGATGGCGCGGATTTCCTGGCCGAGCCTGGAAAAGTCGGCCGACAGGATAGAAGGAGCAATGCGGAGAGACTGCTTCACGCGATTGAGGTACCAGCTTCACCCGACTGTCGCAAGCGCACGACGAAAAACCCGTCAAGGCCCCCCTCCCGGGCAAGGTGCGTGGGCAGAATTCTCAGACATCCTTCCCGAGTCACCGCTTCCTTGAGGCCGGGAACCTCCTCTGGTCGAATGGCATCGATGTGGCAGCCATGCCCCAGGTGGCTGAGGTGCGCCTCGCCTTCTTCCGGCTCCAGGGAACACACCGCGTAGACGAGGATCCCCCGGCAGGAGAGGTTGGCGAGAGCATTGGCGATCATCTGGCGCTGCAGGGACGCAAGACGGCTGACGTCCGTTCGGTCCCTGATCCACGGTATGTCGGGATGCCGGCGAATGGTGCCGGTGCCACTGCACGGCGCGTCGAGCAGCACGGCATCAAACGGCGTCGATGAACGCCAGGTAACCGCATCCGCGATGCGGGTTTCGACCGTGCCGCCGAGACGCTCCATGTTGGCCTGCAGTCTCGCCATGCGTTGTCCGGACACATCGACAGCCGTGACGCGGGCCCCGGCGAAAGCAAGTTGCGCCGTCTTGCCACCCGGCGCCGCACACAGATCAAGAACCCGCCGCCCCGCAATGTCACCGAGCAGGCGGGCCGGAAACGAGGCAGCCGTATCCTGGACCCACCAGCGCCCGCATTCGTACCCGGGGAGATCCCTGACGACGCCGGCTGACGGCACCCTGACACTGCCGGTCGAAAGGACGCGACCGCCCAGCCGTGCCGCCCAGGACTGCGCATCGTCCACCACGGTGACGTCGAGTTCCGGACGTCCGAGATTCATGTTCGCGATGGCGGACGCGGTCGCGCCGCCCCAGGCGTCCCGCCATGACCGGTAGAGCCAGGAAGGCGTGTTCAGCGCCGCCGGGTCCTGGCCGGCCATCAAAGTCCGTCCCTCCCTTTGCAGCCTCCGCAGAACCGCGTTGACGAGGGGCGCCATGCCTCTCGCGCGTGCATGGGCGAGGCGTACCGAACTGTCGATGGCGGCGTGAGACGCAAACTCGAGAAACAGCAACTGGGCAACACCGAGGCGCAGGATGGCACGCGCAGCGCGCGCTCGCGCCGGCAAGGGTCGTTCGAGGCAGGCGGCGATCAGCGCGTCGATCTGGCCCAGCCGGCGGCAGGTCTCCGTGGTCACTGCATGAACGAGCGCCCGGTCCCGGGATTCCAGGCGACCGAACCTCACGTCCCGTTCCAGCACCCGATCGAGCGGGTGCCGGTCTTCGAGGCATGCCACGAGGGCGTCGAGAGCCACCAGCCGCGGGAGACCGGCATGCCGCCGGTCAGTCATCACACGGCAACCGCCGGTGCCAGTTCCTCCAGGCGGGCATCAACTGCCTCGGAACGCGGCAGTGCCGGCATGGCACCTGGCTCGAGGCAGGCAAGGGCGCCGGCAACACTGGCACGGCGCAGGGCCCGGGGGAGCGGCATGTCCATGTCAAGAGCCGCGGCGAGAGTGCCACAAAATGCGTCACCGGCCCCCACGGTATCAACCGGCCGGATCGCGAGGCTGCCAATTCTCCAGGTCTCGCCGGGGCCGACGGCGATTGCACCACGCTCGCCCAGTGTCACCACGGTTGTCACGCCATCGTGGCGCGCCAGGTGGTGTGCAAGATCGACCGGCGCGAGGCCCTTCAGGCCCGACTCTCTCGCCACAGCTTGTGCCTCGACCTCGTTGACGATCAGAAAATCAAGCGCATCGCATTCAACCGATCCGGCCGGTGCGGCATTGAGGATGACACGCACGCCGGCGTTCCGGGCACGGCGGGCCAGAGCTGCGCACTCGTCAACAGGCACCTCGCGTTGCAGCAGAAGGGTCGTCGCGGCGCCCAGCACGTCATCCTCGACGCATGCCTGCCGGGCCTCGCGGTTGGCTCCGCTCGACACGACGATCTGGTTGGCGCCCTCGCGATCGACCGTAACGACAGCCAGCGCCGTCGGGCGCGTCGCCGTGGCGACACGACTCATGTCGATGCCTTCGCCGGTCATGATAGCCGTCAGTTCACGGCCGTAATCGTCCGGCCCGACACAACCCGCCATGGCCACATCTCCGCCGGCGCGGGCGGCGGCGACCGCCTGGTTCGCTCCCTTGCCGCCAGGCGCCGTGGCATGTTCCGGTGTCAGCACGGTCTCCCCGGGTTCCGGCAGATGCTCCACCTGAAGAATGAAGTCCATGTTGAGCGAGCCGAAGACGAGAATCACCGGTTCACACTCCCTCGCCGGCGAGACGGGTGAGCCGCGTGTTCAGCAATCGAGGGTGTTGTCGCGCTCCCACTGGGTCAGGTGACGCGTGTAGTCGAGCCACTCGCGCTTCTTCATGGAAATGAAGGCGTTGACAGTCTCGTCGCCGAGGTAGTCACGCAGCATCGTATTGGATTCAGCCACCCGAACCGCGTCGAGGAGATTGAGCGGAAGGCGCTCGACATTCAGCTCATCGGCATCGGTCTCGTACATGTTGACATCAAGACGCTTGCCGGGATCGACCTCGCCGGCAACGCCGTCAAGTCCGGCGGCGAGCAGGGCTGCCTGGGCAAGGTATGGATTGGTGGCCCCGTCCATCAGGCGGAACTCGAACCGTCCCTCGTCGGGAATTCGCACCATGTGCGTGCGGTTGTTGCCCGTGTAGGAGACCGTGTTGGGCGACCATGTCGCGCCCGACGCCGTGACCTGGGCGTTGATTCTCTTGTAGCTGTTGACCACCGGATTGAAGATCTCCGTCAGCGCCCGGGCATGCTTGAGCACACCACCGAGGAAGTGGTAGCCCATCCGGGAGATCCCGAGTTCCCCGTCCGGATCGTGGAACAGGTTGGTGTCACCTGCTGAATTCCACATGCTGGCATGGGTATGGCAGCCGTTTCCGGTGATATGCGTAAAGGGCTTGGGCATGAACGTTGCGCGCAGCCCGTGGTTCTCGGCGATCGACTTCACCATGAACTTGAAGAAGGTGTGGCGGTCGGCGGTCACCAGGACATCGTCGTAGTCCCAGTTCATCTCGAACTGGCCGTTGGCGTCTTCGTGGTCGTTCTGGTAGGGACCCCAGCCCAGGGACAACATGGCATCGCAGATTTCGGCGATGACGTCATAGCGGCGCATGAGGGCCTGCTGGTCGTAGCAGGGCTTCGCCATGATGTCGCGGGAATCGTGGATATCGCTGCCATCGGCGTTGATCAGGTGGAACTCGCACTCCACGCCGGTCCGGAAACGCATGCCTTCACCCCCGGCGCGCGCGATCATGCGCCGCAACACGTTTCGCGGACCATGGTCGACCTCGCTTCCGGCCATCATGAGATTGCCGGCCATCCAGCCGACCTCCGGTTTCCAGGGGAGCTGGATGAGCGACCCAGGGTCGGGCACGGCAAACATGTCCGGATGGGCCGGCGTCATGTCGAGGTGGGTGGCGAACCCGGCGAACCCGGCGCCGTCGGCCACCATGTCATCGATCGCGGCGGCCGGCACCAGCTTGGAGCGGGCCACGCCGGCAAGGTCCGAAAAGCTGATCAGGAAGTACCTGATACCCTTCTCGCGGGCGATCTTCGATACGGCAACCATGGCACTCAGTCCTCCCGGGATGTGTTGCGGTGGCGCACTCTATCCCCGGGTTTGCTGGAAGTCCAAGCGGTTGCCGCGGAGCGCCAGGCCTTCTACCGTCGCCGGCCATCACGGCGGAGGCGCTCCTGATGACGACGTTTGCCGACATGACGAGTGTGCACTTCCACGAGACGGCGGATGCGCGGTTCCGGGTGCTGCAGGGTGGCGACGGACCCGACATCGTCTGGGTTCCCGGAGGGGACAGTCCGGCACACTACTGGTCCGAGCAGTTCGAGTTCTTCCACAGCGACCTCAGATCGACGGCCTACGACCCCCGGGGCGCGGGGGAGACGACGAGCGCGCCGCCACCCTGGTCGATGAAGCAGTTTGGCGACGATTGTGCCGGCATCATCGAAGCCTTCTGTTCGCCGCCCGTCATCCTCGCCGGGCTCTCGATGGGTTCGCTCATCACGCAGCAGGTCGCCATCGATCATCCCCATCTCGTCCGCCTTGCCATCGTCATGGGGACGTCGGCCAGGATCACCGGCTTCACGCGCGACTGGATGGCAGCGGAAATCCAGGCTCGGGTTGACGGCAGCCTCGCCATGCCACCGGACTTCGCCGCATGCCACTATGCTGCCTTCGCCTATCCCGCGAACGCCCTGGAGGACGATGCCCTGTGGGAGCGGATCAAGGCTGCCTACACGCCCCGCTTCGCCGACCGCGACCCGCAGATGCTGATCGCACAATGGCAGGCGTGCCTTGACTACGACGTGACGGCCGCCCTCGCCGACTGTCCCGTGCCCATCCATGCGGTCGCCTTTTCGGAAGATATCCAGACGCCGCCGCGCCTCGTCCGGCGGGTAGCCGAAGCAGCGCGCCACGGCCACTACCACGAGCTTCCCGGCCTCGGGCACGTGTCGCTCAACCGCCACGCTCCTCGCACCGTCAACACCTTTCTCGCCTCGTTGATCGCCGAACACGCAGACAACCAACGTCAAGCAGACACGGGAACGTCGGGTTAGCG
>JAJEHK010000005.1 GCA_022823765.1 Alphaproteobacteria bacterium
GACCCGTCTCCTGGCCTCCGGAGGGCGGACCAATCCATGGTTCAGGGAATGCAGTGATCGCATCATCCGGGCAGGCGAGCTGGTTGCCTTCGACACCGATCTCATCGGACCTTTCGGCTACTGTTCCGATATCTCCCGCACCTGGTTCTGCGGTCCCGGCAAGCCAACAGACGAGCAGAAACGGCTGTATGCGTATGCCCATGAGCAGATCGAGACCAACATCCAGGAAATGCGTCCCGGTCGGACCTTCCGGGACATCGCCGAATCATCCTGGCGCGTTCCCAACGAATTCATGGCGCGCCGCTACGGTTCCATGGCGCACGGTGTCGGCATGGCCGACGAGTGGCCGGGCCTGACGTTCTCCGACAAGGCCGACATGGCCATGCCGGGCGTTCTCGAGGAGAACATGACCATCTGTGTGGAAAGCTATATCGGCGCCGAGGACGGCAATGAGGGAGTGAAACTTGAAGAGCAGATCCTGGTGACCCCGTCAGGTCCCCAGCGCCTCTCCACGTACCCCTTCGATGACGCGCTGCTCGGCTGATGGGGACGTGACATGAACGATACTGTCCGCCTGGCACGCAACACCCCTGGAATTGCCCAGCACGACGCCGAACCGCAGATCGACATCCGCCGCATGCGTGCCTGGCGCCTGGGGCGGATTCAAAGGGAGCTTCATCGCCTCGATCTGGGTGGCATCATCCTCTACGACCCGGTCAACATCCGCTACGCCACCGGCTCCAGCAACATGCAGGTGTGGTTCACCCACAACCCGATCCGCTACTGCTTCGTTCCGGCCGAGGGCAAGGCCGTCCTCTTCGACTACGAGAAGTCGATGCATCTCTACCGGCACCTGGAGACCATCGGCGAGATCAGACCGGCGTTGGGCTTCATCTACATGGTGGCTTCGGAGAACATCGAGGCGCGGGTCAAGGCCTGGGCCCAGGACATCGATTCCGTGATGCGCGCCAACGGTGCCGGCCGGCGAATTGCCGCCGACCGGCTCGACTTCGAGGGTGCTAATGCCCTCCAGGAGATGGGCTACGAGATCGCCAGCGGCACACGCGTGACGGAACGCGCCAGGGTGATCAAGTCTGATGACGAGATCGAGGCCATGTTGGTTTCCATCTCCGTGTGCGAGGCGGCCATGGCGAGGATGCGCGAGGAACTGCGTGCCGGAATCAGCGAGACGGCGCTATGGTCGATTCTCCATCAGGTGAACATCGAACTCGGAGGCGAGTGGATCGAAACCCGGCTTCTTGCATCGGGAGGCAGGACCAATCCCTGGTTCCGCGAGGCCTCGAGCCGGGTGATCCGTGCCGGTGAACTCGTCGGTCTCGACACCGACCTCGTCGGACCCTTCGGCTATTGCGCGGACATCAGCCGCACCTGGTTCTGCGGCCCGGGGCGACCGACGGACGAGCAGCGCAGGCTCTATGCGCTTGCCCACGAGCAGGTGCAGTTCAACATCGACATTCTCGAACCGGGCATGAGTTTCGTCGAGGCCGCAGAAAAGTCGTGGCCCGTTCCGGAGGAGTTCCAGGCCCGCAGATACGGCATCGCCGCCCACGGAGTTGGCCTTGTCGACGAGTATCCCTCGATCTCCTTTGCGGACACGCCGCAGCGCTCCTCGACCGGCGTCATCGAACCCGGCATGACACTGTGCGTCGAGAGCTACATTGGCGCCGAAGACGGCCATGAGGGTGTCAAGCTCGAGGAACAGGTCCTCGTCACCGACACCGGCGTCCAGCGCCTGTCGACCTTCCCCTACGAGGACGCCTTGCTGGCGTAGCGTTGCGTCCGATCGGCGGTCAACGCGATGGTGTCCTGTTCACGACGACCTCGGTGAGTGCCGACGAGCAGACGAGAACGAAGCCGGTGGTCTCTCGCCAGCCGAAAGGCTCGGCGGTCAGGATCCCGGCACTGGCAATGCCGACTACCACTTCGATCTGAAGGAGAATTCCCACCCTGGCCGGGTCCAGGTGCTGACAGGCATAGAGCTGCATGAACATGATCGGTATGAGGAAGACCGCGGCAATCAGAAAGAGCCATGGCAGGGCGCCGAGGACCGGCTCGACCGGGGGAAGGGCGCCCAGCCCGGTTGCCGGAACCAGGGCCACGGCGAGCGCGACAACCGAGCCGTAAAGAAAGAACGAGAGGACGTTCTCGAAGTGACTCGCCTCGGGATGCATGCGAACCCTGGTGGAGCCCCAGGCCCAGAACATGCCGGCGGCGACGGCCATCCAGTCCCCGGCATTGCGAGGGAGAGGCAGTCCACTGTCATCGGCCAGCAGGACGAGGATTCCGGCAAAGCCGAGCGCCATCGCCATGACCCGGGCCAGGGTGAGCCGCCGCTTGAGGAGCCAGATCTCGAGCGCCGTGCTCCAGGCCGGCGACACGTAGAAGAGAATGAGCGCACGAGACACCTCGGTGAGAAGCAGGCTGTCGGCATAGAGTGCGAAGGCGCCCCCGGTGAAAAATCCCGTGTGCCAGCGTGACAGACCCGATGCCTTGCCCCGCGCAACAAGGAAAACCGCCACCGGCGCCATGATCAGCACCGGCATCAGAAACTGGCCGGTCACGGTGGCCCTGGCCGGAAGACCGGTTGCTTCCAGGGCGCGCAGGGGTATCCAGAAGAGTCCCCAGACGGCCGCCGCGACGGCAAGAAGGATGGCGGGGAGGGTGGTCGTCAAGGGAGTGAACAAACCGGGCGAGGTGCTCCGATCCTCACCCGGCTGACGGTGCATCGTCAATCCGCGCCATGGCATCGGGGACGTGACAATCGCCGGAACCGAACCTAGTCTCCGCCTCGAATTGTCTGTCAATCTCCAGGGAGTGCCACATGACCCGTTGGGACAAGTCCAGGCTGCCGAGCCGTCACGTATCGGTCGGCCCCAAGAGCGCACCGCATCGCGCCTTCTACTATGCCATGGGCATGAGCGATGCCGAGGTGGAACAGCCCTTCGTCGGCGTGGCAACCACCTGGAACGAGGCAGCTCCCTGCAACATCACCCTGATGCGTCAGGCCCAGGCCGCCAAGAAGGGCGTGAAGGCCGGTGGCGGCACGCCCCGCGAGTTCACCACCATTACCGTGACCGATGGTATTGCGATGGGCCATGCCGGGATGAAGTCGTCGCTGGTCAGCCGGGAGGTGATTGCCGATTCGGTAGAGCTCACCATGCGTGGCCATTGCTATGACGGCCTGGTCGGACTTGCCGGCTGCGACAAGTCCCTGCCGGGCATGATGATGGCCATGGTGAGGCTGAACGTTCCATCGGTCTTCATGTACGGCGGCTCGATTCTGCCGGGACGCTACCGAAACCGGGATGTCACCATCATCGATGTGTTCGAAGGTGTCGGAGCCCATGCCTCCGGCACCATGAGCGATGACGAACTGGATGTACTCGAACATGCCGCCTGTCCATCGGGCGGATCATGCGGTGGCCAGTTCACCGCCAACACCATGGCAACCGTATCCGAAGCGATCGGCCTGGCTCTTCCCAACTCAGCCATGACACCGGCGCCCTTCGACAGCCGCGACATGTTTGCCGAAGCTTCCGGTCAGGCAGTCATGCGCCTCATCGCCGCTGATATCCGGCCGCGTGACATCGTCACCCGCAAGGCGCTCGAAAACGCTGCCGTTGTGGTTGCCGCAACCGGTGGGTCCACCAATGCCGGACT
>JAJEHK010000309.1 GCA_022823765.1 Alphaproteobacteria bacterium
GTCTTGTCGACCGCGCCGGGGTGAGGGCCATCGATCCAGGCGACGGCTGTTGCCTCGCCACCCCTGCAGGCACCGTCCGCTGCGACATCCTGGTGATCGCCGCCGGCGCGTGGTCGGGCAAGATCGCAGCCATGCTGGGCGTCGAGTTGCCGCTCATGGTGGACGTCAACATGCTGACGATCACCGAACCTGCCCCACCCGTCCTTGACCGGGTGGTGACCCACATGGGAGGGGTCCTGTCACTCAAGCAGTATGCCAACGGGACCTGCATGATCGGCGGCGGATGGCAGGGACGGGGCAGCCTGGCAAGCGGCGAGAAGGACATCGATCACGTGCGGCTGCTTCACAACCTCGCGACCGCAGCACGGGTGGTGCCGGCACTGCGGAACCTCGGCATCCAGCGCTGCTGGTCGGGATTCGAGAGTGTCGCCCGCGATGCCCTGCCCGTGCTCGGCAGGCTCCCTGGCCACCGGAACGTCTTCATCGCGACCGGTGCCCGTGGCGGGTATTCTCTGGGCCCGGCACTGGGAAAGGTGGTGGCGGAACTCGCCACCACGGGCATCGCGTCGGTGCCTGTGGAGCCCTTCGACCCGGCCCGTCTGCTGTCATGACGGCCGGTACGCGACGGTTGCCGGCCGGCAGGGTTGAGGAAGAGCGTTTCACCTTCCTTGCCGACGGTGTGCCGGTAGCGGCATGGCCGGGAGAGAGCATCGCTGCGGCACTCCTGGCAGCGGCCCGTTCCCCGGCCTATTTCTGCGGAATGGGTGTCTGTTGGCAGTGCACTGTCGCGGTCGATGGCGAAGTGGGCGTGCGCGCCTGCATGACTCCGGCCGTGCCCGGCATGAAGGTGGACACCCTGCCTCGTCGCGGGCCGAAGGCGTGAAGTCCGCCGACATTGCCATCGTCGGCGCGGGTCCCGCGGGCCTGGCCGCCGCCGGCGAGGCGGTGGACCACGGTCTTTCAGTCGTGTTGATGGACGACAACAGCCAGCCGGGCGGGCAGTACTTTCGCCAGCTTCCGCGCCAGTTCTCCGGCGGCGACCGGCCGGAGCTGCTGTTCAAGGCCCTCGACCATCCCCGCCTTCACTATCTGCCGGATTGCGTGGTCTGGAATGCGCCGGATCCGGGCGTGCTGGCCTATGCTGCCAGAGAAGATTCGGGCCGCATCCGGGCCGACGCCATCGTCATCGCAGCCGGCGCAACCGACCGCCCCCTGCCCTTCCCGGGATGGACCCTGCCCGGTGTCATCACCGCTGGCGGCAGCCAGAACATGATCAAGGGACAGGCGGTGAGACCGGGCGAACGCGTGGTGGTCGCGGGCAACGGGCCGTTGCTGCTGGTCGCCGCCGTGACCCTCCTCGACGCCGGCGCGACGGTTCGCGCCGTGGTCGAGGCGGCCCCGTTCCAAAGGAGGGCCTGGTCACGTCTCGCGTCCCTGTCGTGGTCCCCGTCCCTCCTGGCGCAAGCGCTCTCATGGCGTCTGAGGCTGGCCGCCACCGGGGTGTCTTTCCTCACCGGTCAGACCTTAATCGAGGCCCACGGGGCAACGGCACTCGAGGCGGTGTCGATTGCCCCCATCGATCGCCATGGCGGAGTCGACCGTGCATCCGCGACGACCCTGGATGCAGACTGCCTGGTGGTGGGGAACGGCCTGGCGCCGGCGGTGGAACTGACCCGTCTGGCCGGATGCGCCCATCACCACGATCCCCTGCTCGGGGGATGGACGCCCCGACGCTCGGCAGACCTGGAAACCACGATTCCGGGCCTCTATGCCGTAGGTGACGGAGCCGCCATCGGCGGGGTGCATCTGGCCCTCGCGGAGGGACGCGCTGCCGTACTGGCCGCGTTGCTGCGCCGGTCTCCTTCGGCGTTTCTGCGGCGGCGGCGGCGCGGTCTGACACGGCGCCTCGATCGCCTCAATCGCTTTCGCGCTGCCCTGGCGGAAATCTTCGCACCGCCGGAGACGTTCCTGGAGCTGATCACGCCCGGCACACCCGTCTGCCGTTGCGAGAACGTGACCCTTGCCGAGCTCGATGCGTGTGCAGCAGACGGAGCGACCGGCATGGTTCAGCAGAAGTCCACCACCCGGCTCTCCATGGGGCGGTGCCAGGGACGCTTTTGTCTTGCCACCCTGGCTGACCTGGTGGCGGCGCGCCGGGGAATCGAGGTGGCGGATCTCGACTGGCCAAGGATCCGGCCTCCGTCACGGCCGGTGCGTCTGGGCGATCTGCTGCGCGAGACCGTCCCGCCACCCGCGCTTCCCGAGGACCCCCACCTGCCTCGCACTTCCTGACCCGCCATCCGCATGGCGGCGCCGATTGCGAGTTCAGGGCGCCGATGGATCCGGACTGCCGTTCCTGAGCGCCGCAACGGCGTTGCCGGCGGCCCAGGTCATCAGACGGTACTCGCTGAGGATGGTGACGAAGCGATAGCCGAGCTCCATCATCCTGAGTCCGTAGGCGACCGAACCGACGTGAATTCCGGCCGGGACAGCGTGCCGATTCGCCACCTCGGCGATCCGGGCGATGGCTTCCAGCACGTCAGGCGAGTCGGGATCGAAGCCGGCGGTGTGACCCATGCTGACCGACAAGTCCGACGGACCAACGTAGATTCCGTCGAGGCCCGGAGTTTCCACGATGGCATCAAGGTTGGCCACGGCGCGCCTCGTCTCGATCATGGCGATGGCAAGCACAGTATCGTTGGCGTGACGCACGTAGTCGGCGCCGCCATACAGGGACGCACGAAGCGGACCCACGCTGCGGTATCCTGACGGAGCATAGCGGCAGGCACCGACGAAAGCGCCCGCCTGCTCGCCATCGTCGATCATCGGGCAGATGATGCCGTAGGCCCCGGCGTCGAGAAGTTTCATGATGATGCCGGGCTCGTTCCATGGAACCCGCGCCAAAGGAACCACCGCCGTGGTGGAGATCGCCCTCAGCTGGCGAACCGCCGACGGGTAGTCGATCAGTCCGTGCTGCAGGTCGAGGGTGATGCTGTCCCAGCCCTGGTGCGCCATTCCCTCCGCGGCAGCGGCACAGGGCGTCGCCAACCAGCCGTTGACCACCGTACGCCCTTCACTCCATATCCGCCGGATCGCATTTTCCCGCACGGCCCGTCCTCCATGGTTTCCGGGGTACGACAGTCAACCCGAATCCGGTTCACGACAACAGGGATTCCGGCAGTTCGAGGTCGACAGCCTGGTGAGCAAGGCAATCTCCCGGTTCGACACGGCCGATGACCCTCAGGCAGATGACCAGGCCCGGCGCCCGAAATCGGACCCGCTGTGGCTCGCGTTCCGGATGCTCGAGGTTGTGGATCGTGCCGACAGGGTCACCTGAATCAACCTCATCCCCCAGCCTCACCTCGGGCACGAACACGCCGTAATCGGGTGCGAAGGCATAGAGATCCGGCGGATTGCTCGTCATCAGCCGCATGTCAGGCGTTGTTTCACCATCGTGAGCGGGCAAGACGCCGATCGCGGCGAGCAGGTTGCGGATCCCGCGCTCCACCAGGCGCAGGTGATCCGGATCGACCACCCCCGACCCTCCGAACTCGCCGCCGATGTCGATGCACCCATGGCGGACGGCCGCGCCCGACGCGGTCCGCGATCCCTCCCCGGCATGCCAGATCTGACCATAGGGTCCACCGAAGGCGCGCATCAACCGCAATGCTCTCCGGTCCGTCTCCGGATCGCCGCAGAGGGACGTGGCGACGAAGGGCAGGTACGCGAGCGATGACCCTCCGGAATGAAGATCAACAAACACGTCGGCCATCGGCATCAGGACATCCTCGAGATAGGCAGCGATCTCGTGCGTGGGTCCAAGCTCGGGCCTGGGCGGGAAGGTCCTGTTGAGGTTGGCACCATCGAGGGGCGAGACCCTGACCCCGCTGCGGGCGGCCGGCAGGTTGACCGAAGGAAGAACGATGAGGCGTCCCCTGACCTTACCGGCATCGAGGGTCCGGATCAGGTTGCCGAGCGCAATCTGTCCTTCGTACTCGTCACCGTGATTGCCCGCCATGAGCAGGACCGTCGGGCCCTCGCCACCGGCGATCACGGCAACCGGAACCGGAATGACGCCGTAGGCCGATCGCGTGACCGAGTGAGGCAGGTGAAGGCGCCCCGTCTGCTTGCCGGGACGGTCAAGGTCGAGGTCGGTCGTGATACCGGTTGCATAAACAGACATGGCGTCTCCGCGGGTGGTCGGCTGCAGACGGGAGTCTATGGCCCCTGCCCTGCCCGCGCCACACAAGCACCGGCGCTTCTTTGACAGACGGGGACGGCTACACCATCTTGTGACGGGGACGGCGCCGCGCCGGACTGCCGTTGATCGCGACGCCGGCGCATGCTCCACGTAACTTCGTCGGGCATCGGTGTCGGAACGCTATTAATGGCATCTTCTTCTTCCCGGGTGTCGCTGGGACCACCGCCGCAGAGCGTCGCCGACCATGTCGTGCGCACCCTGAAACTCGGGGTGCCGGTCATCATCATGCGCTGCGGCATGCTGCTCATGATGACGGCGGACACCATCATGACGGGGCGTGCCGGCGGCAACGAACTTGCCTACCTCGCCATCGGTTTTGCCCCGCACATCACCATGATGGTGATCGGTTTCGGTCTGCTGGCGGGGTGCGTCATTCTGGTGGCCCAGGCAGACGGTGCGGGACGCCGGGAGGACTGCGGCAACATCCTGTGGACCGCCATGCTCAACGGGGTCACGCTGGGGATCATATGGGCTGTCCTCCTCTTCAACGGGGAAGCCATCCTGTGGCTCTTCGGTCAGGATGCCGATCTCGCACGGGGCGGCGGCGAGGTCATGGCCATGTACGCCTGGGGCATGCCCGGCGTGTTCCTCTTCACCTCGTGCTCCATGTTCCTCGAGGGAATCGGCCGCACCAAGCCTGGCATGATCGTCATGATCGTCGCCAACGGCGTCAACATCCTCCTCAACTGGGTGCTGATTTACGGCAACCTCGGTTTCGAGGCAGGCGGTGCATCCGGCGCGGTTCTGGCCACAAGTCTCACCCGCTGGCTGATGTTCGGCTGCATCGTCATCTACATCCTGCTGATGGCCGACAAGCATGCCTACGGTCTCTTCCGGCCACTGCGGAACTTCGGCCGACTGGAGCGGCGGTTCCTGCGCCTCGGCACACCCATGGGTCTTTCCTACGCCTTCGAGACCTCCGCCTTCATGTTCGTCACCATGATGGCCGGGCATCTCGGCGCTCCCCAGGTGGCGGCATTCCAGGCAGCCATGAATGTCAACGCCTTCTGTTTCATGGTGGCGATCGGCATGTCGACCGCCACGGCGGTCCGCGTCGGCAATGCCGTGGGGCGCCGTGACAGGGCCGCCATGGCGACGGCAGGATGGGTGGGAACCGGCCTGATCTTCCTTCTCATGGCGCCACTGGCAGCCGTCGTCGCCCTCATCCCCGAATCCCTGGCGGCGATCTACACGGAAGATCCCGTCATCATCGCGATCATTGTCACCGGCCTCTTCGTCGCTGCCTTTCTGATCGCCTTCGATGGCCTGCAGGCCGTGCTGGTCGGCGCCTTGAGGGGCGCTGCCGATGTCTGGCCGGCCACCTGGGTGGGACTGACGTCGTTCTGGGGGGTCATGCTTCCCCTGGCATGGTTCCTCGGCCATCACCTCGAACTGGGAGTTCCGGGACTCATGTGGGGGATCGTGGGAGGCATCGCACTCGCCACGCTCGTCCTCGCCTGGCGCTTTCGCGTCGTGTCACTGCGCGACGTCAAGCCCTTCGCCTGACCGGCCATGGACATCCAGCTTCTCGTCACCGGCGTGATCGTGGGGTTCCTCGTCGCCGCTCCCGTCGGACCGGTGGCTGTCCTGTGCATCCAGAGAACCCTGCTCGACGGCAGACTCACCGGCTACGCCACCGGGCTGGGGGCGACACTGGCCGACACTGTATTCGGGGCTCTGGCTGTCCTCTCGGTCGGCGCCGCCGAAGCATTCCTGACCGAGAACCGCATGGCTATCCAGGGCCTCGGCGGCGTCATTCTGGTCGTTCTGGGCAGCCATGCCGTATGGAAGTCGAAAACCCTCTCGCAGACGACGGTTTCCCACGCTCACACCACCGATCACGAGACACTGGTGCATGCCTTTGCCACCGCCTTTGCGGTGACCCTCTTCAATCCGATCACCTTCATCGCCTTCGTTTCCCTGTTCGCCGCCATCCACGTGCTGGAGGCCATCGACGGTCTCATCGATTCCTGGGTGGTCATCACCGGCATCCTGGCCGGTGCTGCGGCCTGGTGGTTCACGCTGGCCACGATCAGTGCATGGATGCGGTCCAGTTTCACCGGCAAGGGCCTGGCCTGGCTCAACGCCGGTTCCGGCCTGATCGTCCTTGCCTTTGGGTTCTACGCTCTGGGCAATCTCCTGTCCTGAGACCGCGTCAGGGGAGCGAGGCATGAACTTATGGGCCTTATGCTCCCTGTCGCTGCACGACGAAGCACCCCGATACCACAGCGAATTGCGACAGAGAGCCTGCAGCAGGCGCCTGAGGTGGCGAGGGGGATGCGAGCAGACGCATTGGGAGCAAGAGTGATCGACCTCCAGGCGCTGACCGGGACCATCGAAGTCCGATGGCGGAGGCGCTTGCCGATCTGACTCTTCCAGTATTGTATTCAGGTACAACTCGGGGGACACCGATGCACACCACAAACCTGCGCAAGGTCGGCGGTTCGGTGATGCTCGCCGTGCCCCCGGCGCTGCTCGATGTCCTGAACCTTGGGGTGGACGCCAAGGTGGATATCGGCGTCGAGGATGGCAGCCTCATTGTTGCGCCCCGGGCCCGTCCAAGTTACTCGCTTGAAGAGCTTCTCGCGCAATACGACGACACCGCCCCGGATGACGAGGGAGATCGCGCGTGGCTCGACGCCGCGCCTGTCGGTAACGAACTTCTGTAATGTTGCAGGGCGAAATCTGGCTGGTCAATCTCGATCCCACAGCGGGTCACGAACAACGGGGAACCCGGCAGGTTGTCATCGTATCTCAGGCTCCATTCAACGAGCTGGCCCCGACACCGGTCGTACTTCCGATCACGACCGGTTGGAGCTTCGCCCGCCGACGCGGCTTCGCCGTCTCGCTCAGCGGAGCAGGCACGCTCTTCACCCCGATACAGCCCGGCGGGGGATCAGGGTCCGGTCAATGCGGCTGTCCGCCGGCGGAGTTCGGGAAGGACATCCCTGGCAAACCAGGGATGGCGCCTCAACCAGGCCGTGTTGCGCCACGAAGGATGAGGCAGGGGAAGAATGGACGGGAGGTGGTCGCGCCACGCCGCCACAGTTTCGGTCATGGTCATTCGCCTTGCGTGAGGCAGATAATGCGCCTGGGCATAGCGTCCTATCAGCAGGGTGAGTTCGACTGCCGGCAGGCGAGCGAGGACCCGTTCATGCCACAAGGGGGCGCACTCCGGGCGCGGCGGCCGGTCGCCTCCGTTCCTGTCCCTGCCAGGATAGCAGAACCCCATGGGCATGATGGCAATGCACCGGTTGTCGTAGAAGACGGCCCTGTCGACGGCCATCCACGTTCTCAGGCGGTCACCGCTGGCATCGTCCCAGGGGACGCCGCTGGCATGGACACGGGAGCCAGGCGCCTGTCCGATGATCAGCAACCGCGCACCCGGTTCGGCCCTGATGACGGGACGCGGGCCGCAGGGAAGGACCCCGGCACATACCCGGCAGGCACGGATTTCCTCCAGCAGGATGGCGAGTCTGTCGACCATGAGCGGCAGTCTTGCCAGTCACGGCGTCCGGCGGCAAGGTGCGCTGTCATGACACGTCCGGAGATCGCCCGTGCCCTCGAACATCTCGGTCACGATTCGCGCGATCTGCAGATCACGGACGTCTTTAGCGGAAGCGCGAACCGGGCCGTGCGTCTCCTTGTGGCAGGAGACGACATCGTCCTGCGTCTTGCCGGAAGCGGGATCGGGAACCTCGTCGACCGGTCCCGGGAGCGTGATCACATGAGGGTGGCATCATCCCTTGGCGTCGCGCCGCAGGTGCTGTCTGCCGATCCCGACAGAGGGCTGATTCTCTATCGCTTTGCGGACGGTCAGCCCCTGGACACCATGGAACGCCCCTTCGCCACACCTGTCCTGGAGCGGTTGGGCCAGGCCTTCCGGAAGCTCAGACAGGCCACAGGGTTCACCGGCGTAATGGATCCCTGGGAGAAGCTCGAGACCTATCTCGACGAGGCTGGATGCACCTCGCCTGAAGCACCGGACGCATTCGGCGCCGGTTGGGCCGTCGTGGACGCCCTGAGGCATGTCTGTCATCCCGCGGACGCCACGCCGGTCGCTTCCCATGTCGATCCCGTGGCGGCGAACATCATCGATGACGGAAAGAACATCTCCTTCCTGGACTGGGAGTATGCGGCTCTCTGCCACCCGCTGTGGGATCCGGCCTACTTCGCATCGGAGACCGGACTCGCGGAAGAGGAGCGCCGGACGCTCCTTGCTGCTACCGGCATGGAAGGCGAGGCGAAGGCCCTGGCGGACTGGATTCGTGTCGCTCTCGCCGTCTCCCTCGCCTGGTGCCTGGTGCGCCGCCAGCGCGCCGGTGGCGAGGCGTTGTGGAACCGCGAGATCGCCTGGCGGCGCACCAGGCTTGCAGCGCCATGAAGGGCGGCATGAGCGCCATCAAGGGCCTGCTCTTCGACAAGGACGGAACACTCGTCGCCTTCAACGAAACGTGGATTCCGGCGTTCTGCGAAGCGGCGTCGCGTGTCGCCGGGGCAGCCGGACAACCTGACATCGCCGATCGTCTGCTCCGTGAAGCCGGATACGATCGGCCCCGGGGCGCCTTCGAAGCCGATTCCATGCTGACCAGCGGCACCAATCAGGACCTCGCCCGGTGCTGGAACGCCATCCTCGCAGAGACGGCGCCTGCCGACCTCGACGACCTGCTCCTCGAGGTTTTCCGGCAGACATCGCTGGACGGGCTGGTCGCGACGGCAGACATGCCTGGCCTCTTCCACCAGCTTGCCGGGGCCGGCTACCGCCTCGGCATTGCCACGAACGACAACACGGAGCTCGCGGAACTGGCCGCGCAGCAACTGGGAATTCGTGGCCATCTCACCTTCGTGTGTGGCGCCGACGGGGGGTTTGGCGGCAAGCCAGGCCCCGGCATGGGCAAGGCGTTCTGCCGGCACACCGGGCTCGATCCTGGCGAGGTGGCGATGATCGGCGATGCCGCGGCCGATGCCGGAATGGCGCGAGCCGCCGGTTTTGGCGCCGCCATCGGCGTGTTGACCGGCAGCGCCACCAGGGAACAGCTCGAGCCCTGGTTCGATGTCGTCATCGACAGCGTGGCGGACCTGCCGGAACTTCTCGCGGAATAAGGCCAAGAGGGGCACCCTTCATGGAATCCACGGCTTGAATTGTCCCCGGCCCGCCGCCACCATGACCCGGTTCAACGAATTCGAGAGGATGCCATGAAGACCCGCGCTGCTGTTGCCCACAAGGCGGATGCGCCGCTCACCATCGAGGAGGTCGATCTCGAGGGGCCCCGTGACGGCGAGGTTCTTGTCGAGGTCAAGGCAACCGGCATCTGCCATACCGACGCCTTCACGCTTTCGGGGGCCGATCCCGAAGGCATCTTTCCGGCCATACTGGGTCACGAGGGAGCCGGTGTTGTCGTCGATGTCGGCCCGGGTGTCTCGGGCTTGAGAAAGGGCGATCATGTCATTCCTCTCTATACGCCGGAATGCAGGCAGTGCGAATATTGCACCTCGGGCAAGACGAACCTCTGCCAGGCCATCAGGGTGACGCAGGGACAGGGCGTCATGCCGGATGGCACCAGCCGGTTCTCGATCGGCGGGGAGAAGATCTTCCATTACATGGGCACTTCCACGTTCTCGAACCACACGGTGGTTCCTGAAATCGCCCTCGCCAAGGTCCGCGAAGACGCCCCCTTCGACAAGATCTGCTACATCGGCTGCGGCGTGACCACCGGCATCGGCGCCGTCATCAACACCGCCAGGGTGGAGCCGGGCAGCAACTGCGTGGTGTTCGGTCTCGGCGGCATCGGCCTCAATGTCATCCAGGGCCTGCGTCTCGTCGGTGCCGACATGATCGTTGGCGTTGACATCAACCCGGCACGTGAAGAGCTCGGCAAGACGTTTGGCATGACCCACTTCGTCAACCCGAAGGAGGTTGAGGGTGACCTCGTTCCCTGGCTCGTGGACCTGACCAAGGGTGGCGCCGACTACAGTTTCGAGTGCATCGGCAATGTCGCCACCATGCGTCAGGCGCTGGAATGCGCTCACAAGGGGTGGGGTGAATCCATCATTATCGGTGTGGCGCCGGCCGGAGCCGAAATCTCCACCCGTCCGTTCCAGCTGGTGACCGGGCGGGTCTGGCGAGGCACGGCCTTCGGCGGCGCCAAGGGACGCACGGATGTGCCGAGAATTGTCGACTGGTACATGGACGGGAAGATCAACATCGACGACATGATCACCCACACCATGCCGCTCGAGGATATCAACGAAGCCTTCCACCTGATGCACGAGGGCAAATCGATCCGCAGTGTCGTGATCTACTGACCCATGGTGGAAACCGTCTCCATCAGCCGGTGTCACGGTGGCACGCAGGGATTCTACCGGCACGCCTCGCGCGAAATCGGGCTTCCCATGAGATTTTCCGTGTTCACGCCCGCGGCGGCGGCGCAGGCAAGGGTGCCGATCCTCCTGTGGCTGTCAGGCCTGACCTGCACGGAAGAGAACTTCACCATCAAGGCCGGCGCCCAGCGCCTGGCGGCGGACGCCGGGTTTCTCGTGGTCGCCCCCGATACCAGCCCGCGCGACACCGGCATCGAAGGCGAGGACGACGACTGGGCCTTCGGAACGGGAGCGGGATTCTACCTTGATGCGACCGTCGAACCCTGGTCCCGGCATTACCGCATGGAAAGCTACATCATCCGAGAGCTTCCCGGTGTCATCGCCGATGCCTTTCCCGGCGATCCGCAGAGGATGAGCATCTTCGGGCATTCCATGGGCGGCCACGGGGCGCTATCCCTCGCCCTCAAGAATCCGGGCATGTTCCGTTAGGTTTCGGCACTGGCGCCGATGAATTCCCTCATGGGATGTCAGATGGGGGTCGACGCATTGCAGCGTTACCTCGGCGATGACCGGGAGGCATGGCGGCGCTACGATGTCATCGACCTGATCCGCTCCGGTCACCGCACGACGCCGATCCTCGCCGACCAGGGAACCGAGGACGAGTTCCTTCCCAACCTGCTGCCCGATGCGCTGGCCGCCGTCTGCAGGGATACCGGACAGCCGCTGGTGCTCAACATGCGCGAGGGTTACGACCACAGCTACTGGTTCATCCAGAGCTTTCTCGCCGACCATTTCGAGCACCATGCCCGGGCCCTCGGGGACTGAACGGTTGCCGTCGATGACGGAAGCCCTTTCGCGGCTGCGCGAGGCGGGCAAGCGAATCGGCCATGTCGTCATTCCCGATCTCGATGGCAGCCTGCGGGGCCGACGCCTCAAGCTCGACGATATCGCAACGACGTTCGCTGCGTCCGGGACCTTCGTCAACGTACTCCACAAGTGGGATACCGCCGAAGAGGTGACGGGTTCACCGCCGTTCGTGGGCGAGCCTGTCGTCCTCGACTGGACGAGCATGCGCGACTGGCCGTTCGAGAAGGATTCGTTCATCGTTTTCGCCGACTATGACGGCCCGTCCCGCGCCTTGAGTCCGCGTCAGGTGCTCGCCGCCCAGATCGTCCGTGCGGCAGATGCGGGGTACGCCATTCGCGCCGCCATGGAGTTCGAGTTCCACGTGCTGAAGGAGACCGCGGAATCCCTGCGCACGAACGGCTTCGGCGATGGAATCGAACTCTTTGCAGCCGACAACCGTTGCTGGGGCAGCCAGTCGGCTGCCATTTACAGTGACTATGTGACATCCCTCGAAGGGCTGGTCTGCGAGGCAGGCATCGATCTCTTCAGCCTCGGTCTCGAACTCGGTCCCGGCTGCTTCGAGGCGACTCTCGAAGCCGGCGACCCCCTGAAGGCCGCTGACGATGCCGTCCTCTTCAAGACCCTGACCAAGGCCCATGCACGGCGCCAGGGCATGACCGCGAGTTTCATGGCCCAGCTCGGTGCCTCCCATCCTGGACTCTCAGGCCATGTTCACCTCTCGCTCGCCGATCATGCCACCGGCCGGGCCCTGTTCCACGACGCCGGAGCAGCGGATGCCATGAGCAGGACGATGCGACAGGCCGTCGCCGGCGTGGTCGGGCTCACCGGAGACCTCACTGCCCTGGTGGCCCATACCGTCAATTCCTACCGCCGCCTGGCGCCTGGCAACTGGGCGCCGAAGACGGCAACCTGGGCGGTCGAAAACTATGCCGCGGCGGTGCGGGCCGTGCCCGCACCCGAAGACCAGGCACGCATCGAATTCCGTCTTCCGGGCGCCGACACCAACCCCTACCTTGCCATTGCCGCGACCCTTGGCGCGGCGCTCCACGGCATCGAGGGTGACATGGACCTGCCGGCGCCCATCACGGGCGGCGGGCCCGATGACACACCACCTGGCGTCCCGCGTCTTGCACGCAGCCTCGCGGAGGCTGCGGAGCGTCTCGATGCGAGCCAGGCGGCGCGCGCCCTCTTCGGCGACGCCTTTATCGATCACTTCGTGGCAACGCGCTTCCACGAGGATGCAAGGCTGCGCCGCCATGTCAGCGCCGGCGAGCGGGAACGCTATCTCGAGGTGGTATGACCGGCCGTCACAGTGATGGGAGACGATGGGGATGACCACGGATATTGAACGCCATGTCGGGGCTACCGGACGCGACGAGCGAATCCGGGAGGTGCGGGCAAAGATCAACGAAACGGGCGTGCGCTACATCTACTACCAGTACATCTCGATCACCGGACGCATCATGGGCAAGGCCGTGCCGGCGCCGCACTGGGAATCCATGGCCGCCAGGGGAATCCAGACGTGGTACGGCGGCCTCACCAATGTCCTTCCCGACCGCTCGGGAAACCTTCTCGGATTTCCCGCCAATGCCCATGAACTGGTGGCGATCCCCGATCCCGAGACGTTCTGCCAGCTGCCCTGGAACAGGGATGCCGCGCGAGTCTACTGCACGGTCTTCCATGCCCGCGAGGAGGGAACCAACCCGGGCGCTTTCATGGAGGAGGACTGCACGGCAACCTGCGGCGCGTTCATGAGCAGTTCATGGCCGACCATGACGGACTCCACCTTCGCCATGGCTGTGAACCTGAAATGGCCTGGCTCAGGCGGGGTGAAGACGGCCG
>JAJEHK010000346.1 GCA_022823765.1 Alphaproteobacteria bacterium
TCGGGAATGGTGCGGTGGAAGGCGGTATCGAAGCACGCGACCTGGGGCAACCGGGGCAACGCCTTCGCCAGTGCCCTGATCCCGGCAAGGTTGTGCGGCTGGTGAGAGGGCGCCAGGGCTGACAACGCCTCGATGTCGCTGGTGACCGCCGCGTCGATGAGCGCCGGCCCGGAGAACCTCGTTCCGCCGTGAACCACGCGGTGGCCGGCCACTGCGAGGCCTCCGGTCCGGGGCAGGATGACCGTGTCGAGGAGATGCCCGATGATGGGTCCATGGCCCGCGAGTCCGTGCGGCAGGGCATCACCGGGCGTGCCGTCGAGCAGCAACCGCGGCTCGAGCCCTTCGGCGACGTTTTCGACCTGGCCCCGGAACAGGGCCTCGAGATCATCCCCGTAGACGGCAAAGCGGACAGACGACGACCCGCAGTTGAGCGACAGCACGTGTCCTGTCATGGTCGGTTGGTCCCTCGCCGGCAGCCACCATCTTGCGGTTCTCTTCCCTTGCGGTCTACAACGTCCCTGACACTCCGGGAAAGGTTGGCTCGCCATGAAAATGACCACGGAAGAAGCCTTCGTGAAGGTGCTGCAGAGGCACGGCATCCGGCACTGCTTCGGCATCATCGGTTCCGCATTCATGCCGATCTCCGATCTCTTCCCCAAAGCCGGAATCACATTCTGGGACGTGGCCCACGAGGCGAATGCCGGGTTCATGTGTGACGGCTACACCCGCGCCAGCGGCGAGATCGCCATGTGCATCGGCCAGAACGGCCCCGGCATCACCAATCTCGTCACGCCCGTGAAGACCGCCTACTGGAACCACACCCCCATGCTCCTCGTGACTCCCCAGGCGGCCAACCGGACGATCGGCCAGGGCGGCTTCCAGGAGGTCCCGCAGATGGCTCTCTTCGAGGACATGGTCTGCTACCAGGAGGAGGTGCGTGATCCGGTGCGCATTGCCGAGGTGCTCAACCGGGTGATCGAACAGGCGTTGCGGCGTTCGGCGCCGGCCCAGATCAACGTGCCGCGCGACATCTGGACCGCCGAGGTCGACATCGGGCTTCCCGTCACGGTGGAACTCGAACGCCAGGGCGGCGGCGAAAAGTCGATAGCCGAGGCGGCGCGCCTCCTGTCGCAGGCGAGCTTCCCGGTGATCCTCTCGGGCGCCGGCGTCGTCATCGGCGATGCCATCGACGACTGCGTCCGTCTGGCCGAACGCCTCTGCGCGCCGGTCTGTTCGGGCTACCAGCACAATGACAGCTTTCCGGGGTCCCATCCGCTTGCCGTCGGACCCCTCGGCTACAACGGTTCGCGGGCGGCAATGGAACTCATTGCCCGGGCCGATGTGGTCCTGGCTCTCGGAACGCGCCTCAATCCCTTCTCCACTCTGCCGGCCTACGGCATCGACTACTGGCCACAGGCCGCGGACGTCATCCAGGTCGACATGAATCCCGACCGCATCGGACTCACCAAGAAAGTCAGCGTCGGCATCTGCGGCGACGCCGGGATCGTGGCGCGCGGCATCCTCGGGCATCTCTCTCCCGGCGCCGGTTCGAAGGGCCGCGACGAGAGGAAGGCGCTGATCCACCAGACCCGTTCGGCGTGGCTGCAGGAACTCGCCAGCATGGACCACGAGGACGACGACCCGGGGACCTCGTGGAACGCCGATGCGCGGGCGCGTGAACCGCAGAGAATGTCGGCGCGCATGGCCTGGCGGGCGATCCAGGCAGGTCTGCCCGCAGATGCCATCATCTCCACCGACATCGGCAACAACTGCGCCGTCGGCAACGCCTACCCGACCTTCGAGGAAGGCAGGAAGTACCTTTCCCCCGGCCTTTTCGGGCCCTGCGGGTATGGTTTCCCGGCCATTCTCGGGGCCAAGATCGGCTGTCCGGACGTACCGGTCGTCGGCTTCGCCGGCGACGGCGCCTTCGGCATTTCGATGAACGAGATGACGTCGTGCGGACGGGAGGACTGGCCCGCCGTCACCATGGTGGTCTTCCGCAACTACCAGTGGGGTGCCGAGAAGCGCAACACGACACTGTGGTACGACAACAACTTCGTTGGCACGGAACTCAATCCTGGCCTCTCCTATGCCAGGGTGGCGGAGGGATGCGGTCTCAAGGGCGTCCAGGTAGCGACCATGGAGGAGCTCGCGGGTGCCATCAGGCAGGGCTGCGATGCTCAGCGGGACGGCGTCACCACCTTCATCGAGGTGCTGCTCAACCAGGAACTCGGCGAACCCTTCCGCCGCGATGCCATGAAGAAGCCGGTCGTGGTCGCCGGCATCGACGCTCATGACATGCTGGCGATGGGATGAGGAACCCCGTTTCAGCCGGATGACGACTGGAACACCGGCGAGCGTGCCATGAGGCAGAGGAAGTCCTGGGCCAGCGTGGCCCCGGCGAGCGCCGTAATCTCCCCGACGTCGTAGATCGGCGCCACCTCCACGAGGTCGGCGCCGATGACCGCAAGTCCCGACAGCCCGCGCAGGATTTCGCGGGCCTGGTGGGATGTGAGGCCGCCGATGACCGGTGTCCCCGTCCCCGGGGCAAAGGCCGGATCGAGGCAGTCGATGTCGAAGGTGAGATAGGCCTTCCTGTCGCCGACGATGCGGCGCACCTCCTCGATGACCGCATCGGTGCCGTGGCGGTGCACGAAGGGAGCATCGAAGATGTTGAATCCCATGGTGTCGGGATTGGGCGTTCTCAGTCCGATCTGCACCGATGTCGCGGGATCGACAAAGCCCTGGCGCACGGCGTGCCAGAACATGGTGCCGTGATTGACGCCATCCTCGTGCTCATCGGGCCAGGTGTCGGAATGGGCGTCGAAATGGATGAGCGACAGCGGCCGGTCGTAGCGTTTGGCGTGGGCCCTCAACAAGGGCCACGTGATGAAGTGATCGCCGCCCAGCGACAGCACCATGACGTCCTGTTCCAGCATCCACGCGACATAGTTCTCGATCGTCTCCGGAATTGTGGCCGGTATGGAGAAATCGAAAGGAAGATCCCCGTGATCGGCGATCCTCATTTCGGCCACGGGGTGAAAGTCCCAGCCATAGACCCGTCTTTCGAAGGCCAGCCCGGTCGATGCGGCACGGATGCCGCGGGGACCAAAGCGGGTGCCCGGACGATTGGTCGTCGCCGTGTCGAAGGGGATGCCGAGAACCGCGACATCGACACCATCGAGATCCTTGCGATAGGGGCGTCTGAGGAAACTCGTGACGCCGGCATAGGTGATCTCTTCGGGAAAGGCCTGAAGATCGGTCGCCGTGATGGCGTGGTCGCCCCTGAACATCTCTGACCCGGTCATCGCCGTCGCCCTCCACGTCCTCGGTTTCACGCCACACTTACATCCGTCCGCGCGGCCTGTCGAGGCGGGCCGCCGAGTCGGTTCAGGGGCCCCGGGCGCGGCGGCGGAACAGGTAGTAGCCGACCTCGCGGGAGGGGCACAGTCCGCCAGGACGCAGGGCAAGCACGGCAATCATCGCCACGGCAAGTGTCAGTTCGGTCATGCCCACGAGGGGTTCCGAGAGGATGTTGGCGCGGTTGATGGCCCCTTCGAGCGATCGCAGGCCCTCGAAACTCGCCGTGACGATCAGCACGCCGACCACGGCCCCGGTCACCGTTCTCGGTCCTCCGATGACCAGCATGGCGAGAATCACGAAGGTCTCCTTCAGCCACAGCTGCTTGGGCGAAAAGGAGGTGATGAAATGGCCCCAGAGTGCGCCACCGATGCCGGCAAGCAGCGCCGAGACGATGAAAGCCTGCCAGCGCAGCCCTGGTATGTGCGCTCCGAGCGAGGCCGCCGCGATTTCGTCATCCCGGCTCGCCCGAAGAAGCCGGCCCACCCGCGACTCCTTGAAGATCAGGGCGACAAGCACGGCGGCGATCGCCACGCCCGCAGCAAGCGGCAGCGTCGTTCCTCCCGGTATTCCGAACAGGGTGCGCGGACCGTTGGTGACGTCGCTCCAGTGGTACATGATCGTGTGCAGCACGACGAAGAGCGCGAAGGACGTTATGACGGCTGCGGCGTCGGACAGGCGCATGAGCGGGTAGACGGCAAGCGCCGCAATGAAGG
>JAJEHK010000160.1 GCA_022823765.1 Alphaproteobacteria bacterium
AGAGAGAGGTGTTGCACCCGGAGGGATTGGTGGACTGGGTTCAGGGCCACGCGGACCTTGTGGTTCGGGAAACCGAAGACCTCGATGCCGTAGAACTGTACGAACAAGTGATTGGGTGGGTGAAAGACAGCGGTCGATACACTCGAAGAGCTGCCGATGATTTCGCACGCGGTGCGGATGGATGGCTCGTCTCCTTGGGCCGTGTGAAGGGAATGGCGGTAGTCACGAACGAAGCTTTCAACCCCGAGTCACGAAAGCACGTTCCGATCCCCAATATCTGCCGGGAATTCGATGTTGAGTGCGTTACCGCTACCGCCATGTTCAAGCGATTGGGCGCGCGGTTCCTTTGGGACCGCACCGATGTGAACTGAAGTTGGGGCTTGCGGCAAGAGGTACACCGCGACCACAGCATCAGGGTTGGCCGCAGGTTGGTGTGCTGTAGTCAGCTGACACTTTTCCTGCAATACCTCCAGATGCTCGATCCAGAAACGGACCAGCGAGTGTTGGGAAGGAAAACCGCCGACCACCAGTACACGAAAGACGATGTCCTTGTACAACCGGAACTAAATTGGGCGAGAGGGAAAGACCTATGTAACGCAGGTATACAGTCAGAACCCGAGCATCGGTTCAATCCTTGGACAGAACACGCCGCACCACTCCACTGCAACCCTGGCCACAGTTGCCAACGGGCTTGATGTGGAAGCGGTCGTGGGAGACGGGGCTCCGGCCATCGCCAACGGGCGGGCGTGGGTTATGATGAGCACCGGCGGTTGACGGAGGTTATGGGGCTATGGAAACGAGTATGGCCACCCAGGAGGAATTCCTGCGGTTACTGGACCGGGACCCGGAGTTCCGGCAGCAGGTACGCCGATACATCCTGAGCGCCGAACTGATCGAGCTGCCGGAGCATTTTGCCGCCTTCGTCAGTTCCGTGAACGAGTTCATCACCGAGCAGTGGGAAACCAATGCCAGGCAGCGGGAGGTCAATACCCGGGTGGACAAACGCCTGGATGGGATAGACAGACGCCTGGATGGAATAGATGGGCGCTTGGATGGGATAGACGGGCGCTTGGACCGGATGGATGGACGCTTGGATGGGATGGATGGACGCCTGAAGACCCTCACCGACGACATGGGGATCCTCAAGGGCAATGTCGTCAGCCGCGCCACACGCGACCACGTCGATTCCATCCTGAGCCTACTGGACTTGGAGTATGTCAACATCCTCCACCGGCGAGACTTGGTTGCCATGTTGGGCCGAGCTACCGACATCCCCATGGGCCACCGGCAAAGCTTCTACCGGGCCGATCTGATGCTACAGGCCGTGGATGCCGACGGAACCACCCACTACGTAGCAACCGAAGCCTCGTATACGGCCGACCGGCGAGATACCGACCGGGCTCTGCGCAACGCAGAATTCCTGAAACGTTGCACCGGCTGTCCGGCGCATGCCACGGCGTCCGGGGAACTTCTCGAGGTCGAAGAAGTCCTCGATGGTGGAGGGCCGCTGCCCGGCGAAGCTCTCGTTGTTGTAGGCATAGACGGTGGAATAGAAGATTCCGCCGCCGCCGCATTCCGAAAACGTCCCTTCGAAATAGTCGTCGCGCGCAGGTGTGCCGTCGTGCGCCGGCGGCAGTTCATCGATGTCGATGAGCTCGAACAGACCCTCGTCGCAACCACGCGCCAGGTCCGCGAACTCGAGATCGACGACGTCCCAGTGAACGTTGCCGGTCTCGACCTGTGCGCGGATCTGGGCGAGGCCGCCGTTGTAGCTTTCCAGCCGGACCTCGATGCCCGTCTCTTCGGCGAACGGGTCCAGCACCGCCTTCTTGCATGCTTCCGCGTACGAACCGCCCCAGGACACCACGGTCACCGATTCGTCGGCCGAGGCCTGGGTGCCGACGAGGCAGATCAGTGCCAGGGCGGCGATGAGGTTCCGGGCGTGGCCCTGAAGATTGATGCGAGATTGTCGGCGCATACGCCCATCCTCCTAAACAGCCTGGGTTGACGGCGGAACATCCGCTCGGTCGGTACCGGACACTCCCGTAGCATCACCGGGCGGCGAACGGAGTGGTGCGGCCGGTCTGGTCAGTACACCGGAACCTGCACCTTCTTCGTCGGGCAGAGCGCGGCAGTCCATCACGCTCCAGCCGACCCTGACACGGTCTCCTGCCAGCACGGCACTGTGACCGATGACGTTCTGAATCTTGACGACGAAATTCGGGTTCCCGCACAGATTGAGGCGCAAACGGAGATGGTCGCCGATGAACAGGATGTCCTCGACGACCGCCTCGAATTCGTTCGTGTAGACGCCCGGTCGGGTCAGGCTCACGCGTTCCGGTCGAATCGCCAGAACCGACGGGTCGCCGGGGCGACAATGGTGAACGGGAAACGCCCTGACGATGCCGTCCGGCGTCTCGACGTCGCAGTGGTCGCGCTCCACCGTCAGCACCTGCCCTCGCAGCATGTTGTTATCACCGATGAAGCTCGCAACGAACTCGCGCTCGGGTTCTTCGTACAGGGTTTCCGGCGCAGCGACCTGCTGGATGTGCCCCCGGTGAAATACCGCGACGCGCGACGACATCGCCATCGCCTCCTGTTGATCATGCGTGACGTATACGACCGTCACGCCCAAATCCTGCTGCATCCGGCGAATTTCAAACTGCATCTCTTCACGAAGGCGCCGGTCCAGGGCGCCGAGCGGCTCGTCCATCAGGACCAGAGTCGGATTGAACACCAGCGCACGGGCAATCGCGACGCGTTGCTGCTGGCCGCCGGAGAGTTCTCCAGGGCGTCGGTGTTCGAAGCCGTCCAGCCGGACCACCTCGAGCGCCTGCCGAATTCGCTCTCTCCGGCGTGCCGCAGAAATGCCTCGTACCTCGAGCGGAAACGCCAGGTTTCGTCCGACCGTCATGTGGGGAAACAGGGCGTAATTCTGAAATACAACTCCGATGCCGCGTTTGCGTGGCGGCAGATGCTGTACAGAACGGCCCGACAGCCGAATTTCCCCGGAGGACGGCGCTTCGAAGCCCGCCAGCATCATCAAGCACGTCGTCTTGCCTGATCCGGACGGGCCCAGCAGCGTGAAGAACTCGCCCTCGTTAACACACAGATCAAGATCTTGAACGACCATCGTCTGCCCGTCGTAGGTCTTGCTGACGCCATGAAACTCGACGTGTGGCGAGGAACCCATGTGCAGGCCACTTCGGAAACGGATTTGCTATCGGGCAAGTGTACCTGCAACCCGACGGGTGAGCATCGCGGACACACATCCGATACTGCTGCGGCCAGCCAAGCACTCATTGATCTCAAGTAATGAGACCAGCATCGAGCACAGGAGTACCGTTCGACGACCGACCTCCGAAAGGCCGGGCCTCGCATTCGAGCGCACGCTAGCTATGGAGGCGGTGTCGTCGCCGTCGATGGGCGTTTGTCCCCCGTGCCGTCGTGATGGCCGTACTCGGTTGGCCATGCCCTGCCGGGTGTTCGCGCAACCGGGCCGAATCAGAAAGGGAGAGGAGAGGGCCAAGGCGGCTGGCGGTAGCCAGCGAACGGCGATTCGCCGGCCCGTCATTCGCATGTGGCGTGTCCGGAATTCGGCCGGGCACTGGCCTGAGTCCACGGAACTGCTACGTCCCGCCCCGAGAGTGCTAGACCATCAGCCTCGAATTCGGCGACGGCGGGAGGACGTCAGAAGTTGACCTTCACCAGCGAAAAGTCGTCCGGCAGCGGACCTTCTCCATTATGCGACTGCACCCACTGATAAACTTTCGTCGGTCCCCGGCTGGCATCGGCGCTGGCAAAATCGACCAAGTCCTTCTGGGACAGCATCGTGTCGTCCGTGATGGGAATTTCATAGGCGCCGTCGCTGTAAACCAGCAGTTGATCGCCCGGCTTGATGGTCGTGGTAGCTTCCGGGAATTGCAGCCCCGGGAACGTCCCGATCGCGACGTTGCCCTTGTTGCCCAGCAGCTTGGTGGATACGGCGCGGCTGTCGGGAGACCGTTCATGATCGACGCCGAGCAAGATCGCCGGCGGGTGCCCTCCAGACGAGTACCGCAGTTCCCCAGTACGCCGATCGTGCACGCCGTACCAAATCGTGAAGAACATATTGTTCTGATTTTCCATCGGAAACGTATCGTTGAGCGTCGCAAGAACCGAGCTTGGGTCCTGGAAGTCGACGCTCGACATCGCCTGTGCCCGCAGGACGTTAATGATGGTCGCAGACAACAGCGCAGCACCCACGCCATGTCCACA
>JAJEHK010000320.1 GCA_022823765.1 Alphaproteobacteria bacterium
GATATCTCCCGGCTGGTCAACGGAACCTTGACCAGCCGACGGGCACGTTCGATCTCGTCCGCGATCTCCGCCGCAGAGAGCAGCAAGGGCTTCAGTGCGCCGCCGCCATGCGGGGGGACCAGGTTTGGCATGGTGGGCTGCCCCTCGACAGCTGGCTCCGCGATCAGATATCCGGTCCGGATCCTTTGTGCAATGCCGCAACATCTCCCGGAGAAGGTAGAGGGGGTGCCGGACAGCGGCGACCTCCCGTGCTTCTGCCATGTTTGAAGAGGGAATTGTGCATGAGAGTGCCGGAGCGTCTCTCCACATCTTTCTGCCGGTTCGCGACCGGCGAGGGCAAGATTCCAGGCCCTCAGGATGTTGATAAGCCGGAAGAAAGGGGTCACAGTGCGCCATCGCTTCCCTCCGGCCCGGCCGGCAGGGTTCATCAATACGAGAAGAGCATGGAAGGGTGGCTCATGCCGGCTGATCCGACTTCAGGCGACCGCGGCAGCAGCACGCACCCGACGAGATCACGGACGGCGAAACGGGCCCGTGACGAGCGTCCAGGACCGATGCCGCCGCCGACCTTCGCTTTCGGTCAAACCAGGGACGAATGATGTTCTCCAGCAATCCCTTTGCAGTGCTTCCCGTAGCGCCTGCAGTCACGCAGACCTTTGTCGTCATCATGATCCTGCTGGTCGTGGGGGGGACCCTGTTCGATGTGCTCCACAAGAGGAGCGCCCGGTACTTCTTTGACAACTGGCGTCACGCGAGAAACCGCGGCAACCGGCCGGTCAGCGGCGCCCACATGGTGTCCCTCGCAGTCCAGGCCTCCGCAGTCGACGCGCTGGCTTCAGGTGAATTCTGCAACCTGCGGCGCAGGATCGCGCACCTGCTGACCATGTACGGATTCGTGGCTTACCTTGCCGCCACTCTCGTCATGGTCTTCGGCTACCCGACTTCGGCCACGCCGACTCCCGCCATCTGGCCGCTGCTCTGGTATGTCGGCATCGTGATGGTCTGCGGCGGCGGGTACTGGTTCTGGTTCTTCATCCGGGTTGACGTGGCCGCTGAAGGCCATCCTCCATGGCGAATCGTGCGCGCAGACCTCTTCATCCTTTCGCTCCTGGTCAGCACGACGATGGCGTTCATCTGGGGACTCCTCCAGACGGCGGAAAGCCCGGCAGCCGATGTCTTCCTCGGCCTTTATGTCGTCTCCACCGCGGTGCTCTTCGGATCGGTGCCCTGGTCCAAGTTTTCTCACATGTTCTACAAGCCTGCCATCGCATTCCAGAAACGCGTGGCGGAGGCGGACGGATCGCGAAGCAATCTTCCGGCGCCGGCCGACAAGCCTGAAGTTCTCGGTCGCGTCACCGAACTGCCACGTCATTACTGAACTCACCGGCCCGTGTGGAACGGGTTTTCGATTTGGGAGTTGACCTGACACCATGCCAACCTTTGTCTACATGAGCCATTGCGACGGTTGCGGACACTGCGTCGATATCTGTCCGTCCGACATCATGCACATCGACACGACGTATCGCCGCGCCTTCAACATCGAGCCGAACATGTGCTGGGAATGCTATTCGTGCGTGAAGGCGTGTCCGCAGAACGCCATTGACGTGCGAGGGTATGCGGACTTTGCACCGCTCGGTCACAGCGTGCGGGTACGCCGCGAAGAAGACAAGGGCACCGTTTCCTGGAAGATCAAGTTCAGAAACGGCGAAGAGAAGAACTTCGTCTCACCCATTCGAACCACGAAATGGGGATCGATCAAGTCATCCGCCGAGTACGACAGGCCGGAGGCTTCCCGTTTCAGTTCCCAGGAACTCGCCCACGAACCCGACCTCCTCAACATTGACGGCGGGCTGCCGGTTCTGGATCCCAAGCGCCTCAAGCCGGGAGCGGTCTGATGGGCCTCTTCAAGCGCCGAAAGACAATCAAGGTCGCTTGCGACATTCTCGTCGTCGGCGGCGGCATGGCCGGATGCGGTGCTGTCTACGAAGCCCGCTACTGGGGGCGTGATCTCAAGGTCGTCTGCGTCGAGAAGGCCAACATCGAGCGCAGTGGCGCCGTCGCACAGGGTCTCTACGCCATCAACTGCTACATGGGCATGCAGTGGGGCGAGAATCAGCCCGAGGACTTTGTGCGCTATGCGAGCAATGACCTGATGGGACTGGTTCGCGAGGATCTGGCCTACGATATCGGCCGGCACGTGGATTCAACTGTCCACATGTTCGAGGACTGGGGTCTTCCCATGATGCGGGACCCGGAGACCGGCCGCTATCAGCGCGAGGGCAAGTGGCAGATCATGATCCACGGCGAAAGCTACAAGCCCATCGTCGCCGAGGCGGCCCGAAAGGCCGCGACCGAGGTCTACAACCGGATCATGGTGACCCATCTTCTCGTCGACAAGCGTGATCCCAACCGGGCCGCGGGCGCCGTGGGTTTCAACGTCCGCACGGGTGACTTCTACGTCTTCAGGGCGAAGGCCGTGATCGTTGCGGCGGGCGGTGCCTCGCACATCTTCAAGCCTCGATCCGTCGGCGAAGGCATGGGCAGGACATGGTATGCGCCTTGGAGCAGCGCATCGGCCTACGGCCTGCCCATTCAGATCGGCACCAAGATGACGCAAATGGAGAACCGGATCGTCCTGACCCGGTTCAAGGACGGCTACGGGCCCGTCGGCGCCTATTTCCTGCACCTCAAGACCTACACGCAGAACGCCTACGGCGAAGAATATGAATCCAGATGGTACGAAGACACCAGGAAACTGGTCGGTGACTATGTCGACCGTCACCCGGTCCCGACATGCCTGCGCAACCATGCCCTGCTGAAGGAACTCGCCCATGGCGGAGGACCGATCCGCATGGTGACCACGGAAGCCTTTCAGGATCCGCACAAGGAGACCGTGGGCTGGGAGAACTTCCTGGGCATGACCATTGGCCAGGCCGTGGTCTGGGCATCGCAGAACATCGATCCCAAACACACCAACCCGGAACTGACAACGTCGGAACCCTATGTCATGGGCTCTCACGCCACCTGTTCCGGTGCCTGGGCAAGCGGTCCGGAAGACTATGCGCCGCCCGAGTACCGATGGGGCTACAACCGCATGACGACCACCAATGGCCTGTTCGGTGCCGGCGACGCCAGCGGCGGCACCCCGCACAAGTTCTCGTCGGGGTCGTTCACGGAAGGCCGGATCGCCGCCAAGGCCGCGGTGAATTACATTACCGATGTCGGCGACGAACCCCTGGTCGACGAGACGGAAATCGGTCGCCTCAAGACGGAGATCTTCAAGCCGCTCGACAACTACGCCATCGGCCGCAATGAAATCGTGGCCGGAACGGTTTCGCCGAGCTACATCCTGCCTCTCCACGCCCTGCAGCGCCTCGAAAAGCTCATGGACGAGTACTGCGGCGGCATCACGGTCAACTACATGACCAACGAACCGCTGCTCAATCGTGGCCTGGAACTGATGGAGATGCTGAAGGACGATGCCCGGCACATCGGCGCCGAGGATCTTCACCAGCTGCAGCGGACATGGGAGTTCCGGCATCGTCTCCTGGCGTCGGAAAGCGTCATGCAGCACACGCTCTTCCGCAAGGAGACACGCTGGCCCGGGTACTACTACCGGGGCGACCACATGATGCTCGACGACGACAACTGGCACTGTTTCACGCTGTCCCGGTACGACGCCGAGACGGACACCTGGTCCATGGAGAAGGCGCCGGTCTACCACATCGTCGATTGATCCCCATTCTTCGGACCGGTGACGCAACCGGCGGCCTGGCTGCATCGGTCCACGGAATGTGCGGGTGTGTGGGACGGAGCGGTCAGGCTCTCCGGGCAAAGGCGAGCAGGGCGTCGAGTCTGGTCTGATCGGCGATCACGCGCGGCACCTTGTGCTGGCCGCCAAGCTTGCCCTGGGCCGCCATCCAGGCGGCAAATCCGCCAGGGGGCATGATCTCGATGCGTGGAGGATCCATGCCCCAGTCGCCGGCGCGGTGGGCCGCATAGTCCGCGTTGACGGATTGCAGGATATCGTCGAGTGAGGCGGCGAACGATTCCAGGAGCCGTTCGTCGATGAGGGGTGCCGAAAACTCCACGACGTGGAGGTGGCCGCCCCGTTCCCCGGCGCGCGAGGAAAAGACGCTGCCGACCGCAAAGTCGCTGACCGTGGCGCCGATGGCCCGCGCCGCGCCGGAGACCGCCTGTTCGAGTTCGGCCACGATCACGTGTTCACCGAAGGCAGACAGCATGTGGGCCGTGCGTCCGGTGAAGAGGACGCGTGGCGGGTCGAGCGTGGTGAAGGTGATGGTGTCACCGACGAGATAGCGCCACAAGCCGGCCGCCGTGCTCACCACGAGAGCGTAGTTGACGCCTTCCTCGACATCCCCGATCCATCGGCACGCATCCGTCCTGACCTGCTGTCCTTCGACCGGGGCGAACTCGAAGAACATCGCGTTGTCGAGCTGCAGGCGCATGCCGGCATCCGCGCCCCTGTCCGCCATGGCAAAGAAACCCTCGCTGGCGGCGTAGACCTCGCGGGTTTCCGCGTGGCTGCCCTCGAGGAGAGCGGCAAACCGCTCCCGGTAGGGCGCCCAGGAGACGCCTCCATGGACAAGCAGTTCGAATCCTGGATAGACCGAGGCGATACGTCCGTCCCTTATGCGCGCCATCTCCAGAAGATGATCGAAGTAGATCAGCAGCCAGCTCGGAACGCCGCAGGCGGCGTGGATCGGCTGACCGAGTGAATCCCGGGCGAAGCGGTCGATCTTGACGTTCCAGTCGCTGATGGCTTCGAGGTGCCGGGGAGGAAAGCTCCGCAGCCGGGCCCAGCGCGGCATCACGGAGGCCGTGATCCCGCTCAGATCGCCGCTCGTCACACCGGGCGCACGGCGTTCGAGTCCGGTCGATCCTCCGAGAACGAAGACGCGTCCGGCCAGGATCCTGCTTTGCGGCCTGTTGGTCACGTGCCAGACGAGGAGGTCACTGGCCGCACGCCGGTTGGAGCGGTTCATCTCCCGGGTGAAGGGAATGAACCGGGTGACGCCTCGCGTCGTCCCCGACGTTTCGGCAAACCAGGGGACAAGGCCAGGCCAAGTGCAGTTCACGAGACGCGGGAAGTCGCGGCTCCAGTAATCGTCCCAGAACTCGTCGTGATTGCGCACAGGCACACGGGCGCGGTAGTCATCAAGAGTGCGGACGCCGGCGAGGTCGTGGTCCTGCGCAAAGCGGGTCCTGGCCGCCCTCCTGACGAGAGAGAGCAGAATGTCGTTCTGGAGGCGCCGCGCGTCTCCTGTCTCGAGGCGGCGCAGCCGCCTGCGCGCATGGGCCCGCAACAACCACGTCGCATCATGCATGTCCGCCACGGCGCAGTTTCAGTTGCCGATGACCGTCACATGGGGGAACGACGCCCGTACACCTTCGGGAGTGAGCGGCATGCGTACGTACCCGCCCGACTGCCAAAGGGGCCACTGGTCGAGCATGGTCGAGCTGTTGAGCCAGCCGTCCTGCCCGCCCAGCAGCACGAAGTAGTTCTCATCCATGTCGGTCATGTCGGAAACATGCCGGGCATTGGCGCCGTAACGCACCGTGTGGCGCCTGGCGCTGGCGTCATGGGCCGTCTTCATGATGGTCTCGGAACTGCCGCCCACGCCGTGATCACCGAAGCGGTAGCGGTCACCGATGACGGGAAGCATGGAGAGCGGATGGGCGAGCGACAGGCGATGCATGTCCGACCAGTCGGTGAACGCATCGAGACCCTCCCCTGCCGCCTCGAGACCGGCCGCCAGGGCAGCGTCGAGCACGTCCTGGGACGCCCGTTCCATGTCGCGGGACAGCGCTCCGCGGCGTGCCATGATGGCGCCGTGCTCCTCGCCGAGGAGCCGGCCGTAGAACGCGTGGAGAAATCCGGCGCGGAACTGTTCAAAGCTGACCGCGCCGACGGAACCGGCGTGGTAGTGACCGTCCCAGTCCCGGATGCGGGCGATCGCTTCGGCTGCTTCGGGTCCGGCCGTTGACGCCAGCCCCGCAACGTCGAGGCCTTCGATGAAGGCGTCGCGCAGCTTCGCCGACGACGGCATGTAGACGTCGCGCTGGATCGCCTTCACCGCGGCAACATCGAGCCGGTCGCCGCCGCCCGCGAGGCTCGCCAGGCGCGACACCCTGTCATCGGAGGAAAAGAAGTAACCGACCGGTGTAGCCGTCCGGGTCGGCCGGTTGTTGGCCGACACCAGATACCCCTCCCCGGGATTGTAGCTCCAGGGAAAGTCCCCGGACGACTTCATCGTGGCCCAGTCCCTTCTCACCTCTTCGGCATCGGCGACGATGTCACTCGGAGTTCCGCTCCGCTGCGGCAGGGTCACAGCCATGACCTGGCCGATATTGCCGTCATGGTCGGCATAGACCATGTTCTGCCCGGGCACCGCGAAGGTATCGAATGCAGCGCGGAATCCGGCGAAATCCCGGGCCCGGCTGACCGCCAGCATGGCGCCGATCTCATCGCTTGCGTCATGACCGGTCCACCGGAGTGCGAGATCCGGCAGATCGCTGTCGGCCAGCAGCGGCGCGTCGCTGATCACCGGACCCAGCGGGGTTTGCCTGATGGTGACGGTCGAATCGAACCACCAGCGCACGGAAATCATCTCGTCGCGCGTCTCCATGGCATCGGAATCGAGGTCACTGACATCGACGAGATCGCTGGAAGCGGCCCTCATGTTGGTGCCGCCCCAGGCGATCGACGGATTGCGGCCGATGGCAAAGACCGGCAGCCCCGGACCCATCAGACCGACGACATGATAGGAGGGTGACTTCAGGCCGGCGATCAGCCACACGTTGGGAACGAGAATCCCGAGGTGCGGGTCATTGGCGATGATGGCGCCCCCGGTCGTCGTGCGGTCCGGTCCGACCACCATGCTGTTGGATCCAGTCCGGCCGATGCCCGCCAGGATCCCGTTCACATCGTCGGCAGCGAAACTCGGCAACGACGCACTCCCGCTCTCCACCAGACGCGCCCACAGTTGCGGCCAGTCCGGCCGTTGCCTCAAGGGCAGCAGACCGCTCCATATCAGCCAGTTCACATCCGTGCCCACCAGCCGGCCGATAGTGAGAACGTCGGTGACGGTCCACGGTTCACGGTCCATGCCGAGAACGCGGAATTCCTGCGGCAGATCCTCGAGCGTCGCCTGATAGTGGTTGATTCCGTCGACAAATCGCTGTGTCCAGCGCCGTGCGTCGGGGTCCATCGCCGCCTCGATGTTTCGGGCCGCGTGTCCGAAGGAGAGAATGCGCAATCCGTGGTCGATGTCACTGGCGAGGGGACCTGCCACCTCCGCGAGGCGACCACGGGCCGCCATGCGCACCAGGCTCATCTGGGCAAGGCGCAGATGAGCGTGCACCATGCCCAGCGCAAAGGCTGCGTCATCGTCGCTCACGGCCTCGATGAACGGAATCTGGTGGTCGTTCCAGTAGATCGTCACCCGGCCGTCGAGATCCACCCCATGGTCGGGAAAGACGGCCAGGCGATCCGCCAGCCCGCGGGGTTCGGGAAGCGGCGCCAGGAGGGCGCACGCAGCCAGGGAACCACCCGCAAAGAGAAGGCCGGCGGCACGGATCAGGTGGCGACCGGCGTCGCGACTCATGGACGGCGGTACTCCGGACCGCCCGGTCCCAGCCTGACGCCGTCACGCAGGAAGCGATATCCGAGGTGGTCCAGACGACACGGGTGTTCGCCCGGTGACTCGACAATGAGGGTCCTGGTGGCAATCGGATCGTAATCGGCCCTGAAATGGACCGTGCTCTTGACTACGAGGATGTGCTGTTCCGTCGGCTCGACACCGATATGGCGAAAACACGCCTGGTCGAGGTTCTGGAAGCGGACACTCGAGACAATCACCTTGACATCGCAGTCGGCATCGGCGACCGCGAGCAGGGCCAGCGGGCCGAGATTGGTGACGACGCCACGGTACATCTCGCCGTGGCATTCAAAGACCCCGTCGCCGAGACGCTCAACCGTGAAGCGACCGCGAAATGGCGACTGGCCCGGTCGGCCGGACTTGCCGCCGAGAGGCGCATCGAACGTGCTCCCCTCTCCCCGGGCGTGGGCTTCCCGCGCCACCTCGGGATCCCACAGCAGGGCAAGAGCCGCGCCGGTGGCATGATTCCGCACGAGGGCCTCGAGAACACCCACCGTGTCGGAGGTGCCCCCCGCGCCGGGATTGTCCTGGGCGTCGGCGAGAACCACCGGACCGGCCGGTTCCGCCATGGCTGCTCTCACCGCCTCATCAGCGTCAAGCAGCGCATTGTCGAAGTCATCCTCGGCGTGGATGAAGCCCGCCATGATCTCGCGGGCGGTCTCACGGGCAAGGTCTGGATCGGCATCGTAGGCAAGTGCGGCCGGTCCGCACTCGGCGATGTCGGCAGGCGGGAATCCAAGAGCCAGGTCCGCGCTCGTGACACCGGCGTGTTCGCGTCGTCTGACGTCATCGTAGAAGCCGTCGTTGGGTGGTGCACCGGTCCACTGGGCGGAAAGCGGCACCAGGAAAGGCGACCTGGCGAATCCCTTTGCCAGAGACTCTCCCGCGAGCAGGCGCATCGCCAGGCGATAGCAACGGCGTCCCGTCTCATCCATGTCGATATGCGGATAGGTCCGGTAGATCGTCATGGCTGAGGACATCGCCACCATGCGTTCCGTGATGTTCGCATGGAGATCGAGGCTGTTGACGACGGGGATGGAATGCCCGACGACACCGCGGACGCGTTCCAGGGTTTCGCCTTCGCCATCCTCGCAGTGGGCGGTGACCATGGCCCCGTGGAGATCGAGGAAAACGGCATCAAAGGGACCGAGGCGCGCCAGGTCATCGGTCATCATGCCGACGATCCTCTCGAATGCATCCTCCGTGACATGGGACGATGGCTCGGCGGAGGCCCACAGTAGCGGCACGAGTTCATGGCCGTCGTCAGTCGCCTGGCGAATGAACGATTCCAGGGCGAGGTTGAGACCGGCGACAGCGTCGAAGAGTTCCGCACCGCGCGTCAGGCCTGGCCAGGCATCATGGAGTTCGAAGTCATGAAAGTCCGCGTTGGTCGACGCGAATGTATTCGTTTCGTGCTGGAATCCACCCACGGCAATGCGTGCCATGATTCACTCTCCTGACCTGGGCGGCCGCCCATCGCAAGAACTGTCCCGATCGCGGCACCGCCTTCAAGGGCAAGACAGCCGCAATCACGCCGCCGTTGAGATCGCGCCTGCGTCGTTGTCGACGATCACCGGCGATTCGAAGTACTCGATCGAAGGCTCGACACCCAGGCGCTCTCGGATACCGGCCCGCCAGGCCGCATCATAGAGACGCTCGGCATCCTCGCGCGAGTTGAAGAGATAGACACCGCCTCCGGTCCGGCCATCCTCGGACAAGAGATAGTACTTTCGGATCAGACCCTCGACGCCCCGGTAGAGCGGCGAGGACGCTTCGAATGCAGCTTTTGCCGCCTCTCGCGTCTTGTCCTCGGGCAACGTGAAACGAACGATTGCGGTTACCGCCATGGATCAGCCTCCTCGGTCCATCGTTCGGGGCCCAGAATACCGCCGGGACCACACAGGGTCACCAAGTGCGGCGCAGCCAGAACCCCTGCCTCATCTCCCGGGACACGGCCTCAACCTTCGCGTCAGGAGACGATCTCGAAGTGGGCCTCGGTCGGCTGCCGGTTCAGCCCGTTGACCGGCAGCACGTCCTGCGGGCAGGCCGACATGGCCACCACACAGTCCATGAGGGCGCGCAGCAGGACATGGTCACCGGGAGCCGACAGCGGAGTCTCGAATTCGAGCCCGCCGTCTTCCTCCCAGGGGATGTTCATGAAGAGATTGAGAGGGGACGGCGTGTGTGTCTCCTGCAATCCGAGTTCATTCATCGCCCGCGAAAGATTGTCGGAACAGTTGTCGTGGTACTCCCTGACACCCAGCAGCGCGTAGCGCCAGCGGTCGCAGGCCGCCATCAGGGTATCGTGGCGGCCAGGCGACGTATCCTCTTCGAGGGCGAGAATCGGGCGCCGGCGATTGGTGACAAGATGGTCGCCGACACATGGAGTGAGGCGCTGGTTGAAAACGCGCGTGGCGTCCATCGCCATGTATTCCGAGATGTCGTCAGCGTTGAACGCCCAGGTGTCGACAACCTGCGAGCCATGGGTGTTGATGATGCGGATAGCTGCGCCGCGTGCCACGCGCACGGCCTTGCCGCCACGCGCCGGAATGGTAGATGACATGATTCTCCCTTTGCGGAATTCAGACTGGTTGCACAGTATCTTCCGGCGTCCGACGATCGGGCGCAAGCAGCTGGACGGATCGAGGCACCGTGATGATCGCCACCCAGACGGATCTTGAAGAGGGAATCGAGGCGCTTATCGGTCTCGAGCCCCGGTTCGGACCGGTCGTGGAGCGACTCGGGACCATTCCCCTGAGGAAGGAACCGGAAGGCCTGGCATCGCTGCTCGCCATCATCACCGAGCAGTCGGTTTCTCTCAAGGCTGCCGCCAGCATCCGCAAGCGTCTTGCCGCGGCGTTCGATGCCCACGAAGCGGGTGCCGTTCTCGAGGTCCCGGTAGAACACCTGCGGGCTCTCGGACTCACCCGTTCCAAGGGTCGCGCCTTCCATGCCGCAGCAGGCGCGGCGCGGGACGGTCTGCTGGAGTCCCTCGCGACCCTGGGAGACGACGACGCGAAGAGGGCGCTCACCGCGCTTCACGGCGTCGGAGAGTGGACCGCCCAGACCTACCTGCTGTCGTGCCTTGGGCGATCCGATGCCTGGCCAGCGGGTGACGTGGCATTGCAGGCGGCTGTTGCCGGACTGTTCTCCATCGATCCGCGTCCCGACATGCGGCGGATGGTGGCGCTCGCCGAACCCTGGCGGCCCTGGCGTGCCGTGGCCGCGCGCATCCTCTGGACCTGGTATCGGTCAGGCATCGGCACCGACGGCATCCGCCAGAGTCCCCAGGCCATCGGCGGCCAGGTGCTCCTCGAGACCGGCAAGAATGCTCCCGACAATAGCGAGACCGTGCCAGACCAGAGCGGTGTAGATCTGGATCAGCGAAGCGCCTGCCCGGATATTCAGGTAGGCGTCTTGCGCCGACATGATGCCTCCTGTTCCGATGATGGGCAGGGCGCCGTTTCCCGCACGATGAAGTGTGCGCACCATGCTGGTGGAAAGGTCGAAGAGCGGTGAGCCGGAAAGACCGCCGGCCTCGCCGGCATGGCGGTGGCGCAGTCCTCGAGGACGGCTGATCGTCGTGTTGGACACCACAAGACCGGCGACACCGTGATCGGCCGCCACGCGGGCCGCATCCCCTGCATCCTCGGACGCCAGATCGGGAGCAAGCTTGAGCAGCAGGGCCACGTCCGGGGCCTCGGGACGCACGCCCTGAAGCGACTCCAGGAGTCTCGCGAGTTGGCGCACGGCCTGGAGATCCCGCAGGCCCGGCGTGTTGGGCGACGACACGTTGATCACGACGTAGTCGGCGAGAGGAGCAAGCCGGAGGAAGGCATTGCGGTAGTCACCGGCCGCATCGGCGCTGTCACGGTTCATGCCGATGTTGATGCCGACGATGCCGGCCTCCGGACGGCGCGCTTCAAGACGTTCCGCCACCTGGTCCATGCCTTCGTTGTTGAAACCAAGGCGATTGATCACGGCCCTGTCTGTCGGCAACCGGAAGATTCGCGGCCGTGGATTGCCGGCCTGGGGTCGGGGTGTGACGGTGCCGGCCTCGACGAATCCGAATCCCGCCGCCAGCATCGGCGCCGTCACCCGTGCGTTCTTGTCGAACCCTGCCGCCAGTCCCAGGGGATTGGGAAAGTCGAGCCCGAAGAGGGTGATCGCCAGTCCGGGGCGCTCCCTCGGCGTTCGACGCCCCGCCACACCGGATTCCAGGGCCCTGAGGGCCAGGTCATGGGCGCGCTCGGGCTCAATAAGGCCCAACACGGGACCGAGCAGGCGCCAGGTGTCGAACATCCGGTGACATCCTCCTTGAGACCGTGCACATGCGGACCGGACCGTGCTAGAAGTGCGTGGCTCTGGTGAAGGACAGCCTATCAGCGATGGAACAGCTTACCTATTTCGACGGCGCCTTCCATGAAGGCAACCCCATGATCATGGGGCCGCTGGACCAGTCGTTCTGGTTCGCCACGCAGGTCTTTGACGGCGCGCGCGCCTTCGACGGCGTCATGCCCGACATCGATCGCCACTGCGAACGGTGCCTCAAGTCCGCGAGGGTCATGGGCATGGAGCCACAGCAATCGGTCGACGACCTGGTCGAACTCGCAAGCGACATGGCGCGCCGCTTCCCGGCGGATGCCCAGCTCTACGTCCGGCCGACCTTCTGGAGCGGCGTCAGCGATTCCCTGTGGGCGGTCCCCGAACTCACCAGGTTCCTGATGGTCCTGGAGGTGGCGCCCATGGCCGAGCCGAAGGGCTTTTCGGCGTGCCTTTCCGAACTGCGGCGTCCGGCCCCCGACATGGCGCCCACCCTCGCCAAGGCTTCTTGCCTCTATCCGGTGACCGGCGATGCGGTACGTCGCGCCAATGCCCGGGGGTTCGACAATCCGGTGATGCTCGACCATGAAGGCCATGTCGCCGAGTTCGCCACGGCCAACCTCTTCATCGTCAGGGACGGTCAGGTGCACACGCCCGTCGAGAACGGCACCTTCCTTGCCGGCATCACGCGCCGCAGAGTGATGTCGCTCCTGCGTGACGCCGGCTGGGAAGTCTTCGAGCGTTCCATGACCTGGGAAGAGGTCCAGACCGCCGACGAAGTGTTCTCGACCGGCAACTACAACAAGGTCATGCCGGCCACCCGCATTGACGACCGCGACCTCCAGCCCGGGCCGGCCTACCGCGAGGCCCGCGAACTCTATTTCGCCTACGCTCGCGACAACGGGCATCGCCTGTAACCCTCAACGCCGCGCAGAACCCCGACGCCGACACACGCCAAGGCGCCGTGCCAACGGACTGCAGCACAATCCGGTGATGAACATGAACAAGAACCATGCGGTCAATCGCGAGTGGTGGGACGAAGTCACGCCCGTTCACGAGGCCAGCGACTTCTACGACGTCGCCGGCTTCCTCGACGGCCGCAACACCCTGGGGACGATCGAGCGGCAGGCTGTCGGGGACGTCGCCGGCAGGAAACTCCTCCACCTGCAGTGCCATTTCGGCCTCGACACCCTGTCCTGGGCCAGGCTCGGGGCCGATGTCGTCGGTGTCGACTTTTCTCCTGCCGCCCTCGCCACGGCTGAGCGCCTGGCCGAGGAGTGCTGCCTGGAATCACGGGCCCGCTTCATCGAGGCCGACGTCACCACCGCCGGCCGGCTCGCCGGAGCGCCGTTCGACATCGTCTTCACCTCGATCGGTGTCCTCGTGTGGATCAGCGATCTCGACGGCTGGGCGGCCACCATCGACGCCAATCTGGCTGACGACGGCTTCTTCTACTTTCTCGACGGCCATCCTCTGGCGTTGATCTTTGACGAATCATCGCCGATCCCCGTCGTGCACTATGACTACTTCCAGGGCACGACACCGATTCACGAACCGGCCGGCAGTCCCGACTATGCCGATCCTTCCTACCGGATCAGGTCCCAGTCGCGCTCGTTCACATGGTCGATATCCGCTGTCTTCAGCGCCCTGGAGAATCGGGGACTCCAGATCCACGAGGTGTGCGAATACCCCTTCACCGCCTGGCCACAGTTTCCCGACATGAAGCGGGGAGACGACGGCTACTGGCACCGTACTACAGATGTTCCCCCGATGCCGCTGCTACTGGGGTTCAAGGCACGACGACAGCGGATTCCGGGGGCTGGGTGAAGGTCATTCCCGGGCGGCGTCCTGGCCGACGCGCTGCGCCAGGGCCGCATGGATGAAGCCATCGAGGTCGCCGTCGAGAACGGCATCGGTGTTACTTGTCTCGTGCCCGGTCCGCAGATCCTTGACCATGCGGTAAGGCTGCAGGACATAGGAGCGGATCTGATGGCCCCAGCCGATGTCGCTTTTTTCGGCATGAAGCGCCTGGGCCTCTTCCTCGCGCCGGCGCAACTCCCGGTCATAGAGCCTCGATTTGAGGACGGCCATCGCCTCGGCCCGATTGCGGTGCTGGGAGCGGTTGTTCTGGCACTGCACGACGATGCCCGTGGGAAGATGTGTCAGGCGCACGGCGCTGTCGGTCTTGTTGACATGCTGGCCACCGGCGCCGGAGGCGCGGTAGGTGTCGACGCGCAAGTCGCTGTCGTCGATGGTGATCTCGATACTGTCATCGACGACCGGTGACACGGAGACGCTGGCAAAGCTGGTGTGGCGGCGCATCTGTGAATCGAAGGGTGATATCCGCACCAGGCGATGGACACCCGATTCCGTCTTGGCCCAGCCGTAGGCGCCGTCACCGACAAACTTCAGGGTCGCCGACTTGATGCCGGCCTCCTCGCCCGGGGTCTCGCCGAGGGCCTCGACACGGTAGTCCCTGCGTTGCGCCCAACGCCGGTACATGCGCACCAGCATGTCGGCCCAGTCCTGGCTTTCCGTACCACCAGCGCCGGCATGAACCTCGATGTAGCAGTCATTGCCATCCGCCTCACCGGAAAGGAGACTGGCAATGCGCAGTTTTCCAGTGCGCCGGGAGAGCGCCTCGAGTGCCTCGATGCACTGTCCGACAAGGTCCTCCTCGCCTTCGGCCTCGGCCAGTTCGGCGAATTCCAGGTGTTCGGCCAGCTCGTCCTGAAGGGCACGCACATTGTCGATGGCGGTGGCCAGCCGCGTACGCTCACGCAGCAGTGCCTGGGCGTTCCCTGAATCGTTCCAGAGTTCCGGATCCTGGGTCAGGTGCTCGAGTTCGTCGAGCCGGGCGTTGGCACGGTCCCAGTCAAAGATGCCTCCGCACGAGGTCAAGACCGGATTCGATGCTGTTCTTCAGTTCGGCAATGGCGGGGCGCATGGTCTCGTGTCTCCTCCGGCCATCACTCGAGGGAGTCAGTAGACGCCCGATGACCTGTCCTGGCCCAGCGATAGCACGACATGCCGGTCCGCCTCAACAGTCGGTTCGCTGCCCGGCCTGAAGGCCTCGGTGATGATCCGGGTGGTGACCTCGCCCGGCAACAGACCGTGGTCGGCATCGATGCGCACGAGACGGACTCCCGGGGGGATTCGGAACGGGATGACGGGTTCGCCGGCAAGTGCCTCGGCCATGAAGAGTTGCCATACGGGCACCGCCACCGACGATCCGGTCTCCCGGTCGCCGAGCGTTCCCGGCTGGTCGAAACCAACATAGACGCCAACGGCGAGATCCGGTGAGAACCCGAGAAACCAGGCATCACGGTTGTCATTGGTGGTGCCGGTCTTGCCGGCAAGCGGCCTTTCGAGTGCACGCAGCCGGACGCCGGTCCCCCGCTCCACCACGCCCTCGAGCATGTGCACCATCTGGTATGCAGTCACCGGATCAACGAGTCTGGGCCTGACGTCCGGAAGTGCGGGAACCGGCAGGTGACGGTCCCACTGGGTCGTCCGGCACTCGTCGCATTCCCGCGTGTCGCGCCGCCAGATGGTCCTGCCGTGGCGGTCCTGGATGCGCTCGATCAGTTCGGGACCCACCTGTCTGCCGCCGTTGACGATTGCGGCGTACGCTGCCGTCAGGCGCATCAGGGTGGTCTCGGCGGAACCCAGGGCAACCGGCAGGTAGTAGGGTTGGGAATCCCCGAGGATGCCGAACTTGCGCACATACCCCTCGACAACTTCGGGACCAAGCGTGTTGGCCAGGCGCACGGTCATCAGGTTGCGGGACTTTTCGATGCCCACCCGCAGCGGAACCAGGCCGTAGAACTCCTGGGTGTAGTTGGCCGGACGCCAGAGATCCTGTCCGGCGCCAGGATCGTAGACGAAGGGCGCATCCTCGATCAGTGCCGCAGGGGTAAATCCGTGATCGAGGGCAGCCATGTAGATGAAGGGTTTGAAGGCGGATCCGGGCTGACGCAGGGCCTGTGTCACCCGGTTGAACTCGCTCATGGCGTAGCTGAACCCGCCCTGCATGGCGAGCACGCGGCCGGTGTGGGGATCCATGGCGACGAGGCCGCCGGACACCTGGGGAATCTGGCGCAGGGCATGAAATCCGGTGCCGTCCGGGGCGTTCTTCCCCAGCCTCTCCACCACAACGATGTCACCATGGGCCAGCACGTCACCGGGCCGGCCGGGAACAGGACCGAGTCCGCCGCTGTCGAGCCGCCGTCTCGCCCACGCCATGTCCTCCAGAAGGACAAGACCGTGGCTGCCGTCGGCGAATCCGACAACGGCCGCCGTTTCGTTCATGCCGAGGACGACCGCGGTCTGCCATGGGGCGACATCCACCGATCCGGCAATGGTCTCGAGGGTATCGGTCCAGGAGTCATCGAGTGTCACATTGCTCAGCGGCCCGCGCCAGCCGTGCCGGCGGTCATAGAGTCCAAGACCGTTGCGCAGGGCGCGGCTGGCAGCCTCCTGAAGTGTCGGATCGATGGTCGACCTGACATAGAGGCCCCCGGTGTAGAGCGCATCGGATCCGTACCGGCTGGCAATGGCGCGCCGGATCTCCTCGACCGCGTAGGCGGCCTTGGCAAGCGTTCGGGATACGGTCCTGCTGACACCCAGGGGCTGGCGCCGCGCCAGTACGGCCTGGCGGTGTGTGATGTGGCCGTCCTCCGCCATGCGCGCGATGACCCAGTTGCGCCTTGCGACAGCCTCCTTGCGCCTGCGTTCCGGGTGATAGTTGTTGGGGGCCTTGGGCAGCGCCGCCAGGTAGGCGGCCTCGGCAACCGAAAGGGAATCGAGTGACTTGCCGAAGTAGTTGAGCGCAGCCGCCGCCACGCCGTAACTCCCCAGTCCGAGATAGATTTCATTGAGATAGAGTTCGAGAATTCTCTCCTTGCTCAGGGCCTCCTCGATGCGGAACGCGAGGATCGCCTCCCTGATCTTGCGGCGGTAGGACATCTCGTTTGTCAGCAGGAAGTTCTTGGCGACCTGCTGGGTGATTGTCGACGCTCCCTGCAGTCTGCGGCCCTCGATGGTCGCTTCGACATTGGCGATCATGGCCCGCACGATTCCGAGAGGGTCGATGCCCGGATGCGTGAAGAAAGTCTTGTCCTCTGCCGAGATGAAGGCCTGCCTGACTCTCAAGGGAATCGCCTGGAGCGGCACGAAGACCCGGTTCTCCACGGCGAACTGCGCCATCAGGCTGCCGTCTCCGGCATAGACACGGGTGGCCACCGGGGGTTCGTAGCCGGCAAGCATGCGGTGATCCGGCAGGCCCTGGCTGAAACTGGCCCAGGCGGCCATCGCCAGAATGCCGGCGGCAATCAGGATAACGACGAGCAACGACACCAACGCAGTGAGCCATCGCAGCCAGCGTCTTTGCCTTCGCGCCGGTCTCATCTTGTGCGTTGCGGTCATGCCGCTCTCTTCGCTCGCTCCGGTCAACCCACGTTCACATGTCCATGTGTCACGCCGGTGGCAACGGTCACGGCCGACGCGACGACATGAAGGTATCGATGGCCCTGACGACGCCGGCAAGGAACGTTCGCCGCCAGGAGCGATCTCTCATCAGGCGTTCCTCGGCCGGGTTGGACATGAACCCCATCTCTATCAGAACCGAAGGGACATCGGGCGCCTTCAACACCCGAAATCCGGCAAACCTGTGGACATTCCGGCGCAACTCGGTCACCCGGATCAACTCATTGGCCAGAATTCCGGCGAACTCCGACGACGCGTTCTTGGTATCCCTCTGTGCCAGGTCGATCAGGATGTTGGTGGTGACCGGATCGTAGTCGATGCTGACAAAATCGACTCCCTCGATGAGGTCGGACCGATTCTCATTCCTCGCGAGGGCCTCGGCCTCCTTGTCCGAAGCGGTTTCCGACAGCGTGTAGACGCCGGTGCCCCTGACTGCCGGGTTGTCGATTGAATCGGCGTGAATGGAGATGAAGAGGTCCGCGCCAGCCGCACGAGCGAACAGCACGCGGTCGGCAAGGCGCAGGATCCAGTCGCCATCACGAGTCATGACAACGTGGTAGCGGCCGGTTTCCTCCAGCATTGCCTTCAGTTCGCGTGCTGCGGCCAGGACGATGTCCTTCTCGTGGGCGCCGCTGGCGCCAACGGCGCCTGGGTCCGGGCCGCCATGGCCGGGGTCGAGAACGATGATCGGCACCGGCGGGGCAGGCTTGATACCGGGCCTGAGGATACCGTCATCCTCGACCGTGTTGTCGGGCGGCGCGGGAGCGACGCGTGGCGCAATATCGAGCACGATCCGGTGGCCGTAGTCACCCTCCGGTTCCAGGACCAGGGTGTCCTGCACCACCCCGGGTTCGACAAGGTCGAGCACGACACGCGTCACGTCGACGGCCGGAGTGCCGAAGCGGGCGCGCACGATGAGACCCGTGTCGATACCGCGTTCCCTCTCGGACATCGCCCGCGACACCTGTGAGAGGTCAATGACGATTCTCGCGGGATCGTCGAGCGTGAAGGTGCGGAAATCTGCCGGTCCATCGAGGTCGATGACAAATCGTGTCAATTCCCCCGAAATGCCGGTCCTCACGTTGACGAGAGCGGTTTCGCCGGCAACGGCGAGGCCATGCTTCACCGACACCATCAGGGTCAGCATGATCACGGTCATGACCACCTTGATGTATCCGGGGCTTGTCGGACGCATGTGGGACGTTGTAGGATATTGATGTTGCCTGGTCACTGCCAAAGGATGGCAGGAGGGGGTCCCGGACAATCCGCGACCTCAGGACAGCGCGACGGGAGGTGCCGGTTCCGGCACCGAAACTGGAACAACCGTGATCCTTGCACCAGATCATACCCGAGGCATGAACCGGATCCCGATTCCGGTCCTGCAAGCCGTACGCGCTGCCCGTGCCGCGGATGACTCATGGTGGAGGCGTCACCCAACCGAGACGGCAGTGCAGCGGCGATACGCCAACGTCACAGCACCTGCCGTCAGGATCATCTGGACCATCCATGACCACACGCATGCTGATCGACGCGGGCCACCCCGAAGAAACCCGCGTTGTCGTTTCCGACGGACATGAACTGCAGGAATTCGACGTCGAATCGTCTGTCAAGACACAGATCAAGGCCAACATCTATCTCGCCAAGGTTGTCCGCATCGAGCCTTCGCTGCAGTCCGCCTTTGTCGAGTACGGAGGCAACCGCCACGGGTTTCTGCCATTCAGCGAGATTCACACGGACTATTTTCAGGTCCCCGTGTCCGACCGCGACGAGATTACGGCGGAACAGGCGAGACTGGTCGAGGAAGCGAGCCTCGACGACCTCAATGAGGACGAAGCGGCGGAACCGGCGGACGGCGAAGCGGTTCCGGCCGAGTCAGGCGCCTCTTCGGCACGGGGAGGACGCCGTCGCCAGCAGGATGATCGCGAGGATCATCCTGAAGCGATCCTCCATGCGGCCATCCTCCAGCGGGGCTACCGCATCCAGGAGGTGATCAGGAAAAACCAGATTCTGCTGGTTCAGGTCACCAAGGAGGAACGCGGCACCAAGGGGGCCGCACTCAGCACCTATCTGTCGATTGCCGGACGCTACTGCGTGTTGATGCCCAACACGCCCCGTGGCGGCGGCATCTCGCGCAAGATCACGGATCAGGCACAACGCCGCCGTCTCAAGGAAGTTGCTGCGGGCCTCGACATTCCCGAAGGCATGGGCCTCATCATCCGCACCGCAGGTCAGAACCGATCGCGCCCGGAGATTCGCCGCGACTACAACAGCCTCCTCAAGCAATGGGAGGACCTCCGGGACAAGACCCTGAAAAGCACGGCGCCCTGCCTCATCAGGGAAGAGGCAAGCATCATCAAGCGGGCGATCCGCGACCTCTACACGAAGAGCGTGGACGAGGTGCTCGTGGAGGGAGACGAAGGCTACCGCACCGCCAAGGCCTACATGAAATTCCTCATGCCGAGCCATGCTTCGCGGGTGAAACTCCACCGGGAACCGGTGTCCCTCTTCCACGCCTTCGACGTGGAAAAGGAAATCGATGCCATGCACAGCCCCGTGGTGCCGCTCGCCTCAGGCGGCTCCCTCGTCATCAATCCGACCGAGGCGCTCGTGGTCATCGACGTCAACTCCGGGCGTTCCACGCGGGAGCGCTCCATCGAGGAAACGGCCCTGAAGACCAATCTCGAGGCGACCCGGGAAATCGCTCGCCAGATGCGGTTGCGGGACCTTGCCGGCCTTGTCGTCATCGACTTCATCGACATGGACGATCGCCGCAACGATGCCACTGTGGAACGCCGCATGAAGGAGGCGGTGAAGAGTGACCGCGCCCGCACCCAGGTTGGCCGCATCAGTCACTTCGGCCTCATGGAACTCTCCCGCCAGCGACTGCGTCCCAGTCTCGAGGAAGCCATCTCGGCGCCGTGTCCGACGTGCAATGGTTCGGGATACATGAGGTCGACCGAGTCGACGGCGCTGCACGTGTTGCGCGGTATCGAAAGTGCGGCAGCGGCCAGGTCCGGCGGGCCACTCCTTGTGACCGCTCCGACAGCCATCGCCTTCCAGCTGCTCAACCACAAGCGGCTCATGCTCACGGGAATCGAGAGTCGCTACAAGGTCACGGTGACGATTGAGGCCGATGACCGGCTGCTGGCACCCGACTTCCGCATCGATACCGGAGAGTCCGCAGGGGCTGCCCACTCTCCCCGTGACGAGGCGGCACAGACTCCCGACGAGTCCTCACCCCCACGGCGCCGCAAGCGCTCACGACGCCGGCGCCGCGACTCCGGCAACGAGGCGGATCCGGATCCGGTGAAAGCCGACGGTCAGGAAAGCGAGGATGAGGCCACCGAACAGGGAGAGCGCAAGCGCCGGCGGAGAGGCAGACGCGGTGGTCGGCGGCGCAAGGCCAACGGGGAAAACACCCAGCAGGCCACCGGCGAGGAGCGCCAGGGGCAGCAGGATGACACCAGACCTGCGCAAGCCGGGAAGACCGAGCCTGCGGATGGCGGGGCCGAGGCCACGGCCGGATAGGGGATCAGCGGCGTATGCCGATGCCCTGTCCCGAGAGCGACGGGCGTCCGAGACTGTCGTGGGCCGCACGCACGGCAGCGAGGCGGCAGGCTACCGCCTCCGGAAATCGGCGCGCGCGGCGGGTCTCACGGTCCATAAGGATCTCGATCAGTTCGAAGGACGCAGCGACATAGTTCTGCCGCTCCTGGATCATGGTCAGGAAGCTCACGATCTTGTTGTGGTCGTGATCGACAAGCTGGGCGGTGATGAGGAGCGGATCATCGAGCAGGACCTCCCGGATGTACCAGGAAGTGTCCTGGAGGGCGAAAATTGTGGCGCCATGCCCGGCCAGTGCCTCCCGCGACAATCCGAGGGCGGCGTAGAACGGTCCGGTGGCCCGGTCGAAGAGCGTCGTGTACGAGCGGATGCCCATGTGACCGTTGTGATCGACAAGATCATGGGTCACGGCGAGGCGCAATGCCTCGAAGGGAGCCCTGATCACCATCGGCATGCCGTCAATCAGGCACCCGCGGATCGGTGACCGCCACACAGCTCTTCGGGGCATTGCGCAGACCGTCGGGACAGTGAATGGCGAGCACGCGGCCGATTTCGGCGACCGCCTCGACCGCATGTCCGCGCTGTGCAAGCGCCTCCGCGGCTTCGCCCTCGGCAAAGACCAAATGGGGGAGGCCGGGGTGATGCACCCGCACGCGACGGACGGCATCATCCAGTGACAGGTCACCATCAACAACGTCCGTCAGGGCTTGTGCCATGATGATGGGCGATGCAGAACCTCCTGTCGCCGTGCCGGCAAGGACCACTGAACGCAACACGTCGTTGACGACGATCACGGGAAGCAGGGATTCATCGGTCCCGGATGACGCCGGGATGACGATGCCGGTGCCGGGCAGCACGGAGCCGTCACCGAAAAGACCATTCATGGTGAAGACACAGGCCACCGCGTTGCCCATGCGGTCGGCGGTGACGACCCCGGTGGCATGGGGCGATTCGACGAGCGGCACCGGTGATCCCGGCAGCGCCGCCGGATCCGTTGCCCGAGCAGCGTTGTAACTCTCCATCAGGTTCGCCTTCGCGCCGGAACCGCGCGCCACCGCCAGGCGCAGGTCAACCTCGGCAAGCAGGTGGTGCCTCTCTGCGTCGCGATCCGCCGATCCGGCCTCGTCCAGCAGGGCGAGAGCCGTCAGCGCCGAGGTTCCCGCATCGATGGTCCCGCCGGGCACGTGCACGATCAGATCGGAGGCCAGCAGTCCACGCTCGAGAGCGAACGTTGCCGGATCGGACCACGCCACCGCATAGTCGCCGAGTTCTTCCGGCGTGATCACGCGTCCCGCTTCATGGGCCGCCTCCATGATGCGCCGGGCCGTGCCGCCACGATAGAAATCGGTGGCTCCACGGGTCCTGACTCCGGACAGCATGTCCGAAAGCTCAAACTGAACCAGAGTGTCGCCGACACCCGGCGTGCCTCCTTCCGGAGACGCAAAGAGGCGCCTGGCCGGCGCGTCCCCGAGAAGGACGCCGGAGGCGTCCTCGAGATCGCGTGCAAGAGCCGGCGAAACCCTCACGCCGAACCGAGCTGCGCGTTCGGCAGGAACCAGCAGATCATGCCACGCAAGGTTGCCATGAACGGCCTGCAGGGCCGACATGCCGCGCACGGCCCCCGGAACCGGAAGACCGGCCCCCTTCGTGACGGACGGGCGGATGCGGAAATCCAGAAGCCTTGTCTGGTTTTCCGCTTCCTCGTATGACAGGCACAGGCCGCCGGAAGCGAGAGAAACCCGCGAGGGATAACTGACTGCAGCCATGAAGAAGTATGCCACAGCCGCATCCGCGGCGGTTCCTTCCCGTGCCAGCACCTCCATGGCAATCCGGCGCGCCAGGCCATCCTCGCCCGCCACCAGGCCGGTCTCGCCGCTGCCCACGACCCGGCCGACAGGCGGTCCATCCTCTTCCAAGGTCCCACAGGCGGCTGTCGCAAAGGCGCAGGCCAGAACCAGCGCACGCAAAACGGGACTGTCTGTTCGCGCAATGGTGTTCAGCATGAGTGTCCTTGCGGCCTTGTGCTGCGGAGCAGATGGCGCCCGGGCCCAGTCGGGTCAGACCCTGTCGCTTTTCCGTGACGCCGAGATCGAGAATATCATCGCCAGCTATGCCGAACCACTGTTCCGGGTCAACGGTCTCGACTTCGACAGGTTCTCCATCCATCTGGTGGCCGATGACAGTCTCAATGCCTTCGTTGCCAACGGCAAGCACTTGTTCCTGTTCAGTGGCCTGCTGCGGCGCAGCGACGATCCGGGAATGGTAATCGGCGTCATTGCCCACGAAGTCGGTCATCTGGCCGCAGGTCACCTGACGATGGTCCGGGGTGCCCTCGAGGACGCCTCGGCGATGGTCATTCTCTCGACACTGCTCGGTGTCGGCGTCGGCCTCTTGGGAGGTGGCGAGGCGGGTATCGCCGTTGCCGCGGCGGGACAGCAGTTGGGGACGCGCACGTTTACCCGTTTCAGCCGCATCCAGGAGTCGGCTGCCGACCAGGCTGCCCTGAGGTCCCTCGAATTGACTGGCCAGTCGGCGGAAGGACTTCGCGACCTGATGAGGGAGCTTGCGGAATCGGAGATTCTGCTGTCTTCGTCCTCCGAGATTCCATGGTTCCTGACCCACCCCCTCAGCACGGAACGCATGCACACGATGAATGCCCACATCGAGCGTTCCGCCTTCAGCGGCGTCGCCTTCGGCCCGGACAAGATCGACCGCCACAGACGCATGATCGCCAAGATCACCGGGTTTCTTCTCGAGCCCGGAGCCACATACCGCACCTATCCGGATCCTCAGGAGTCTGTCTATTCCCGCTATGCCTGGTCCATCGCCCGCTACAGGGAACGCCTGATGGACGAGGCGCTGGCCCTCATCGACGACCTGATCGAGCATGAACCCGAGAATCCCTGGTTTCACGAACTGCGCGGGCAGATGCTCTACGAGACCGGTGACATTGCCGCCTCTGTTCCCTCCTACGCACAGTCGGTGAAGCTGGCCCCCCGGGAACCGCTGCTGAGAATCAACCTGGCACGCAGCCTGCTCCAGCTCGACGAGGAGGCTGGCTGGCGCGAGGCGGTCCGCCATCTCGACGAGGCGCGTGTCCATGAAAGCGACATGCCGGTGACATGGAGCCTGCTAGGCCACGCCTTCGAAAAGCTGGGCGATGCGGCGCGCTCGCGGGTCGCCCGTGCCGAGATGCACTACCTGAGAGGCGAACTCCAGCGTGCCCGCGACCTTGCCCGGGACGCGATCGACGGCCTCGAGACCGGGACCACCGAATGGTTTCGCGCCACCGACATCCTGGCCGCCACGGACTTTCTGCAAGGGGGTTGACCGCCGGCAGCGGTTGCACCTGCCGGCGGGGCGGTGTGAAATGGGCTGTCGTTTCATGCCGGGAGGAGGTGCCGGGCAAGGGCGGCTGCGACTTCTTGGGGATGACATGCCCGGTGATATCCGAATCCTGATTCTGAATGGACCCAATCTCAACCTTCTCGGCACAAGGGAACCGGGCGTCTACGGTCTGCAGACATTGTCTGACATCGAGGATGCCGTACGCCGGCGGGCAGGCGAGCTCTCCATGGCGGTGGAATTCCTTCAGAGCAACCACGAAGGCGAACTGATCGACGCCATCCAGAACGCGGGTGACCAGGCGAACGCGCTCATCGTCAATGCCGGCGGACTGACCCACACGTCCGTGGCCCTCGCGGACGCCCTCAGAGCTTTCGACGGTGTCATTGTCGAGGTCCATCTATCCAACATTCACGCCAGGGAACCCTTCCGGCACCATTCCCATGTGGCGGCTGTCGCCACCGGGTCGATTTGCGGATTCGGCGGTCACGGCTACATACTGGCCATCGAGGCCATTCACTCCATTGTCGGATCTCCTTCACCATGAGCCATGAACCCTTCCCGCTCGATGCGGAGGCGATCCGGGAGCTTGCGCGCCTGCTCGAGGAAACCGGTCTTTCTGAAATCGAGGTGGAAAACGCCGGACGCAAGCTGCGCGTGGTGCGCGGACAAGATTCCGTTACCGCCTTCCCCCTGCCCCAGGCCGCCGTGCATCCGCCGGAGGCCGCTCACGCAGCGCACCCTACGGAAACCACTCAGGAAACCGTTGGCGAGGGAACTGTTCGCTCACCGATGGTCGGTACCGCCTATCTGGCGTCTGAACCCGGTGCGAACCCCTTCGTGACGGTGGGGGACGAGGTCGCGGAGGGCGACACCTTGCTGATCGTCGAGGCGATGAAGGTCATGAATCCGATTCTCGCACCCCACGGCGGCACCGTGACCCAGATTCTTGTCTCCGACGGCAGGCCGGTCGAGTACGGCCAGGTTCTGATGGTCATCGACCCGGCGCATGTTTGACAAGGTTCTCATTGCCAATCGAGGGGAAGTAGCCCTTCGCATTCATCGAGCCTGCCGGGAAATGGGTATCCGCACCGTTGCCGTGCATTCCGAGGTGGATACCAACGCGATGCATGTGCGCCTTGCCGATGAGAGCGTGTGCATCGGACCGGCGCCAGCACGTGACAGCTATCTCAATGTCCCGGCCATCCTTGCGGCCGCCGAGGTCACCGGCGCCGATGCCATCCATCCAGGATACGGCTTTCTGTCCGAGAACAGCCGGTTCGCCGAGATCGTCGAGGAACATGGAATCACGTTTATCGGGCCGGGCAGCGAACATATCCGCCTGATGGGTGACAAGATGGCGGCACGCAACAAGGCCAGGGATCTCGGGATTCCGGTTCTGCCAGGATCCGACGGCGTGGTGCGTGATGCGGCCGAGGCCGCCGCGATCGCCAAGGAGATCGGTTATCCGATCCTCCTCAAGGCGGCATCCGGCGGAGGCGGCCGCGGTATCTCCCTGGTGGAGGACGACGCCCGCATGGAAGCGATCTTCGCCCGGTCAAGGCGCGAGTCGGAGGCTGCATTCGGCGACGGATCCCTCTACGTCGAAAAGTTCCTGACCAATCCACGCCATATCGAGATCCAGGTCGCCGGGGACCTCGAGGGACATGTCGTTCATCTCGGCGAACGCGACTGCTCGGTGCAGCGCCGTCACCAGAAGATCGTCGAGGAGGCTCCAAGCCCGGCGCTCAATGCCGGCCAGCGGCTCGCCATTGGCGAACTCGTCGTCGATGCCATGACCAGGCTTGGCTACCGGAATCTCGGGACGGTGGAATTCCTCTATGAGGACGGTGCGTTTCACTTCATCGAGATGAACACCCGGCTGCAGGTCGAGCACCCGGTCACGGAAATGGTGACCGGCATCGACCTCGTGCGCGAACAGATCCGCCTTTCCTCCGGCGCACCGCTCAGCTTCGGCCAGGATGACGTGACGATGACCGGTCATGCGATCGAGTGCCGGATCAATGCCGAAAGCCCCTTTTCCTTCATGCCTTCGCCAGGCCAGGTGACCACCTACCATGCGCCGGGAGGCATGAGTGTGCGGATCGATTCGGCGCTCTACTCCGGCTACACGGTACCGCCGACCTACGACAACCTGATCGCCAAGCTCGTGGTGTGCGGACGTAATCGCAACGAGAGCATGATGAGACTGAGAAGGGCTCTCGAGGAGTTTGCCATTGACGGCATCGAGACCACCATCCCGCTCCACCAGGCGCTTCTCGGAAACCAGGATTTCGCCAACGGTCACTATGACGTGACGTGGCTGGAACGTTTCCTTGCCTCCGCAACCTGAACCGGACGAAGCGGCCGGACTGACCACACCGATGCTCCTGTCAGCCTACGCCAGGGGTCTCTTCCCCATGGCAAGTCACCGGCTCGACAGGAATCCGGAATGGGTGTTTCCATACCGTCGCGGCGTCATCCCGCTGAACGGTTTTCACGTTCCGCGCAGTCTGCGAAGGGTATTGAGACGAGGTGGTTTCGAGATCACCGTCAACCGGGCCTTCGCGAGGGTGATCGCCGCCTGCGCCAGGCCCACTCCCGGGAGGGAGAACACCTGGATCAGCGTCGGCATTGAGCGGGCCTATACCAGATTGCACCATGAGGGCCACGCCCACAGTGTCGAGTGCTGGATGGACGGTGTGCTGGCCGGCGGCCTTTACGGTGTCCAGCTGCGCGGCGCATTCTTCGGTGAAAGCATGTTTTCCGATATCACCAATGCCAGCAAGGTGGCGTTGGTCCACCTTGTCGGGCGTCTCGTCAAGGGCGGATTCATCCTTCTCGACATCCAGTTCGTCACGGATCATCTGAGCATGTTCGGGGCCATTGAAATCACGGGAGCGGACTATCTGGAACGCCTCGATCGGGCGCTCTCCGTCGAGGGTGCCGACTTCTACTGTCTTCCCCGGTCGATGCAGTCCAGAACCCAGATGTCGTAGACCG
>JAJEHK010000164.1 GCA_022823765.1 Alphaproteobacteria bacterium
GAGGAGATCGCCTCGCCGACCACCACGGCCATCGCGGTTCCCGACGGTCTCAGGGACACCGACATCTTCGATGTGGCGCGGCGGGACTATGGCGTAGTCTTCTCCCTGGGCCGGGGTGCGACCGCCGGCAAGCTCATGCGCATCGGCCACATGGGCCCGACGGCGGAACCGGCCTATGCCCTCATCGCCGTGGCGGCCATGGGAGGCGCCATGCGCAAGCTCGGTTTCCCCGCCGACGTCGGCAAGGGGGTGGAGGCGGCTCTCGCCGTGATCGACGATCAGGAGTAATAGCCGTCGGGCGCCTTCACGTAGTCGACGAAGCTCTCCGGGTCGTGGGAGTAGAAGAGTTCCGCGTCATGCTTCTCCGCCAGGTCCTTCAGACGCTGCATGGACTGCAGGCTCGCCGTCGGATCGAGGTGGAAACTCGAGATGCACATCAGGTCCATGTTCTTCTGGCTGTAGCAGGCGTCGGCGGTGAAGAGCATGGGCCGCCGGTTGGCCAGTTCGACCATCATCGAGTAGTGGCCCGCCGTGTGGCCGGGCGTCTCGAAGAGCCACAGGCCCTTGGCGATTTCCTGATCGCCGGTCAGGGTCTCGAATTTCGGGGTGTAGATGTCGAGCTCAGGGTCCCCGGAGCCGCCGACTGAACTCGATTCATCGCCGCCCTCGCCTTTCGTGAAGCCGAGATCCGAATACCCCAGGTGCTCGAAGGGCTGATGGTGCTCGCAGGCCTCGAGCTCCTTCGCATGACACACCGTGCAGGCGGTCGAGAGGTGCCGGTTCCCGCCGCAGTGATCGAAGTGATAGTGCGAGTTGATGACATAGTTGATGTCGGAGGGCCTGAGGCCGACTAGATCGAGGGCTCCCGGAATGGTCTGCTCGGGTGTCTGCAAGGGTTTCTCGAAGGGCAGCACCTTCATGACGTGATCGTAGTCGTAGCCGGTGTCGAAGAGGTAGCGTCCGTCCTCATGTTCGACGAGAACGGCATAGCAGGGAAAGCGGAGTTCGCCTCCCGGCCCACGGTTCCAGAAGGCATGGAACCCGTCGATCACCAGGGTTCCGCCATCGAGAAGGTGGACTTTGGTATCGGCCATGACTTGACCCTCCTTGGTGGGTGACGCCGTCAACGCGCTCCGCGCTGATAGGGAAGCCCCAGTGCCGGCGGCAGGTAGCTGTGTCTGGCAAACAATAGCAGAACGACGATCACCATGGCGAAGGGCAGCATCTGGATGACGTCGGTCGGGATGTTGACGCCGGCCACCTGCAGGGCGGTGGTGAGAGCGAGGCTGGCGCCAAAGAGGAAGGCTCCGAAGAGGATCCACAGGGGATTGCCGCGCGCCAGCATGGCAAGCACGATGGCGATGAACCCGGCGCCGCCGGTCATGAAGGGAAGGAAGAGACCGCCGCCGACCGTGGCCATGTAGGCTCCCCCCAGACCGCCCAGGCAGCCGGTCACGAGCACGGAGACGAAACGCGTGATCGTCACGCTCACGCCCGCCGCATCGAGAGCCGCAGGGGCATCGCCGGCCGCCTGCAGGTTGAGCCCGGCCTGGGTGCGCCTGAACACCCAGATCATGAAGAAGGTGAGCGCAAAGGCGATGTAGATGAGGGCGTTGCGGTCGAAGAAGGCCGCGCCCACGTAGGGGATGTCCGCGAGGCCGGGAATGGTCCAGGTCTCGACCCGGGAGAGCCGCGGATAGGAGCGGGAGTAGAGGACGTGGTGCAGGAGGGCGGTGACGCCCTCGGCGCCAAGCGTGATGGCGATGCCGACGACGATCTGGTTCATGCCCAGAACGACACACAGCACGGCCATGATGAGCGCCACGGCCATGCCCGCCAGGATGCCGGCACAGAATCCGGCAAGGAACGATTCGGTGGCATAGGCGGCGGCAAATCCGGCAAAGGCGCCGGCCAGCATCATGCCCTCGAGGCCGATGTTGAGGACACCCGCCTTTTCGGACACCTGCTCGCCCAGCCCGGCGAGAAGCAGTGGCACTCCGGCCGTGACGGCGCCGAAGAAGAGGGAGGCAATGAAGGCTTCGCTGAGCAAACCGTCCACGGGTGTCAGTTCCTTGCCGTCTGGCGCCGGCGGTGGTCCAGGAATTCGGTGACGGCCAGGAACAGCATCACCAGACCCACCAGCACCAGCACGAAGTATGTCGGGACGTCCAGCCGCCGGGCGGCGCTTTCACCACCGATGACGAGGACGGCGAAGACGAAGACGAAGGCAATGACCGCGTAGCCGTTGAAGCGCGCCAGGAAGACCAGGGGAATGACGACGATGCCGTAGGCCGGGTTCCAGTCGGCCCGGATGGTGCCGTGAACACCGAGCACGTCGACGGCGCCGGCCAGTCCCGCCAGACCCGCACTGATGGCGAAGGCGACGACCACGAGAAGCCGCAGCCGGAGACCTGCGTGGACGGCCGTGCGCATGTTCGCCCCGACGATCTGCAGTCTCATCCCCAGCGCCGTCATCGTCATCGCGTGGTGGACGGCGATCACCACGGCGAGCGCCAGCAGCACCCCCCAGTGGATGGTGGTGTCCGCCAGCCGCATGAGGCGGTCCTCGACGGCGAGGGTGGCGGTCTGCGGCACGGTGGTCAGCGGATCGTTGAACGGGATCTTGATGAGAACGTTGGCGAAACTGACCCCCAGAAAGCTCATCATCAGGGTCGAGATGATCTCGTTGACGCCGAACTGCGCCTTGAGAAGGGCGGGAATGAGCGACCAGGCGGCGCCTACGGCCATGGCCACGGCAAAGCAGACAGCAACCATCAGGAGCGATGGCATCCTGTCCGCGAGCACGGGCGCCAGGGCCGCCGTCACCACGGCGGCGAGAAGGAGCTGTCCGTCCACGCCCAGGTTCCACAGACCGCTGCGAAAGGCCACGATCAGTCCGGCAGCAATCAGCAGCAGGGGCGCCGTGCGGGTGAGTGAGGCTTCGAGCCCCGTCGGGCTCAAGAGTCCCCGTTTGACGACGTAGCCGTAGTAGGCGAGGGGATCCTTGCCCAGCGCCAGAAGCAGGACAGCGCCGACGGCGAGAGCGAGAACGACCGGCAGCAGCACGGAGACCATGCCGTGGAGCGAGGAAACCAAGGGGTGCCGACGGAGCATCTCAGGCGGCCCCGACTCCCGCCATCAGGCGGCCGATGGCCGTCCTGGCGCCTGACCGGTTTTTCACGATGCCGGCAATGCGGCCGCGCTCCATCACCGCGATGCGATGCGACACGTCGATCAGTTCCTCGAGTTCATTGGAGATGACGACAATCGCGGTATCCCTGTTGCCGCGGATGCTCTTGATCCAGTCCCGAGCCCGGCGCGTGTTCTGGAGGTCAAGTCCGTAGGTCGGCTTGGAGACCACCAGAAGCCGGGCATCGCCGGTCCACTCCCTGGCCAGCAGGACCTTCTGGATGTTGCCTCCCGAAAGGCCGGCAAGGGGCGCCCGTTCCGAAGGCGCCACGATGCTGTAGGTCCTGATCAGGTTCCGGGCATGATCGTGGATACGCCTCCACAAGGTGATTCCGCCCTTCCAGAATTGCGGTGATCCGATTTCCTTGATGACGAGGTTGATGGCTAGCGAGTGGCGCGGCGCCGTTCCCTCTCCAAGGCGCTCGTCGGTGATGTAGCGCACTCCGAGGCGGCGGCGGCCGGCAACGCCGAGATGGCCGATGTCCCTGCCGGCGAGCGAGATCGAGCCGGTTGTCATCATGCGCTGACCGGCAAGAACCTCGGCCAGGTGCTTCTGGCCGTTGCCGTCGACACCGGCAACGCCCATGATTTCTCCGGGTCTGACCTCGAGATCCGTGCCATCGAGAGCGCATTCGCCGCGTTGTCCGGCAGTACGCCCGCCACGGAGCACGAGAAGCGGCTCCACCCCGGCCTCGGCGCTCTGCCGGCTCTGTGGTGCCGCGGCATCGCCGACGAGGGTGGCCCTCAAGTCTCCCGCCTTCCCGTCGTCCCCGAACATCATCGCCACGACGCGTTCGATGATCGCGTCCGGCGACATGGTGCTGAGTTCGCCAGGCGTCACCTCACCGACAACGCGCCCCTGGCGCAGCACCGATATGCGATCGGCGAGATCGCTGGCCTCCTTCAGCTTGTGGGTGATGAAGACGATGGCGACGCCGTGGTCGCGCAGCCGGCGCATGACGACACCGAGGTCTTCGACGCCCTGGGGTGTCAGCATCGACGTTGGCTCATCGAGGAAGAGAACCAGTTCGCCGTGCCACAGGGCGCGCATGATCTCGACCTGCTGCTGTTCCCCCAGGGAGAGCCTGCCCACCGGGGCATCCGGCGACAACCTGACGGAGAGCAACTCGGCCAGGTCGGCGAATCGCTCGGACGTGGCGGCACGGTCAAGGGTGCGCCACCACGGATTCCCCAGCATCAGGTTCTCGAGGACGCTCAGGCTCGGGACGAGCAGGACGTGCTGATAGACCGTGCCGATACCCAGGCGCAGGGCGGCGGAAGGCGACGTGATCCGCACCGGCCGGCCAGCCACTTCGATGGAGCCGGAGTCGGGGCGCACCATGCCGGAAACGATGCCGATGAGTGTGGACTTGCCGGCGCCGTTTTCGCCCAGCAGGGCATGAATCTCGCCGCGCCGGAAGGACAGCGACACCCGGTCGTTTGCGAGGACGCCGGGAAATCGCCGGGTAATGTCATGGAGCGTGAGGGCGGCATCGCCGTCAGGCGCGCCGACGGGATCAGGTTCCACCCGTCGACGCTCCTGACGGCGTGACTCTGGACGTCGTGTCCGGTTCAGCCCTCGCCGATATCGATTGACGTCATCAGTGCCCGGACCTCCTGGGCATCCGTGATGAGGTCGATCATCATGCCGGAGAGGATTTCATCGCGCTTGGCCATGATCGCCGTCCACACATCATCCGGGATGTTGTCGGTCTTCAGCAACTGGACTGAATCATCGGCCAGCTGGATCTTGTATCCCACGGTTCCGAAGGTGCCCGCCTTGAGGTCTTCGACCATGGCGGAATAGACCGGAACCATGTTCCACAGGACGGAACTGAGAAGGTGGCTGGCGGCCTGCGATGTCTTGTCGCCGATCACGTCGATGAACCACACCTTGCCACCGTCCGCTGCCGAGGTCGTTTCGACGGCCTGGATCATGCCGAAACTGGAACCGTTGCCCTGTCCGAAGATGATGTCGGCGCCTGCGGCAATCACCGTCTCCGTGACACGGCGTCCACCAGCGACATCACCGTAGGCGGCCGGGCCGATCACGGCATAGATGATGTTGATGTCGGGATTGGTGGCGCGGGCGCCCATGGCAAACCCGGCCGACTGGGAGTTCCACGACGGCGGTTCACCGGAAACGACGATGCCCACGGTTCCCGAGCGGGTCATCATCGCGGCCATGGCGCCGGCGAGCCAGGCGCCTTCGTGGCCGTGCAGCGTGTAGTCTGCGACCAGCCCCTCCTGGACGGCATCGGGACTGTCGACGATAGCCACCGGCACACCGGTCTCGGCGGCGATTTCAGGGGCCGCGGTGTTGTACCCGCTGGCATGGGCGATCATCAGGCTGGCGCCGTCCTCGGCGAGTTCGCGCAGAGTCGGGCGGACGTCGCCGTAGCCCAGGCCCTCTGCCGGCATGAACTCGAGGCCGTGCATCTCGGCGACGGCGCGCGCGGCGTCGACGCCCTGCTGGTTCCAGCCGAAATCCGTGCCCTGTTCAGGAACGAGAACCGCAATGCTCGTGACGTCGTCGGCCACACCGGCCTGGATGACGCCAAACGTCATGACGGCTCCCGCCGCGAGCCCGGCAATGAACTTTTTTCCGGATTGTTTCATGGGAGTCTCCCTTGTCAGGTCAATCCGTTCCCCGGTGGACCAGGGAGCCGGATCAGGGTGGCAAGCCTACAGGATGCCCTCCGCCGTCCGCAACGGCCTCCGCCTCCGCGGAGAGCGGTGCCTTGCCCAGAATGAGGTCGGCAGCACGCTCCGCCACGGCGACGACGGCGGCGTTGATGTTGCCACTCACGAGTCGCGGCATGACGGAGGCATCGATGACCCTGAGCCCCGTGGTTCCATGGACTTCAAGGGTCTGGCCGACGACCGCTGCCGGATCTCCGTCACGTCCCATCGAGCAGGTGCCCAGTGGATGATGCACGGTGATGGCGGTCGACCGGATGTGGTCGTCGACGTCCCCGTCCGCCGGTGCGGTTTCGGCATCGATGAAGGGCCTGAGAGCGGGCTGCGAGGCGACGTCGCGGGCAAGCTCGATACCCCGGCGCATGGCTTTCCAGTCGTTCTCCCTGGCAAGGAAGTTCGACTGCAGGAGCACTTTCCCGGCAGGATTGCTGTCAGCGAGCGTGATCCGCCCCCTGCTGCGGGGGTGCAGCAACACGACGCGGCAGGCAAAGCCGTCCGTGAAGGGCTTGAGACACCACGGACCGGCGTCGAGCGGAGCTGCCGTGAAGAGGAGCTGGATGTTGGGCGCCGGCAGCCTGGCGTCGGTCTTGAGGAAGGCGGTGATGCCTCCCGGAACGTCGCTGGCGAAACCGCTGCCGAGGAACCGTGCCTGCAGCATGGCAAGCGCAATGCGGTCGTAGCGCATGGCCCTGGCGAAGGGGCCCGGTTCCCTTCGCCGGTAAAGGAGGATCGTCGAGACATGGTCCTGCAGATTGCTGCCGACACCGGGCAGGTCCACGAGGACCGGGATGTCCCGCTCACGCAGGGCATGGGCATCGCCGATGCCGGAATGCATGAGGAGTTTCGGCGAGTTGACGACCCCGCAGGAGACGATGACTTCGCGTTCGGCCCGGATGGTGCGCGTCCGTCCGCCCTGGCGCACCTCGACGCCCACGGCTCTCGCACCCTCGAAGAGAATCCGTGTGGCCTGGGTGTTCACGGTCACGCTCAGTCCACGTCTTGAGAGCGCCGGGCGCAGGTAGGCCGACGCGGCACTCGCGCGGCGGCCGTGGCGAATGGTCATCTGCAAACGGCCGAAACCGTCCTGGCATGCGGCGTTGTAGTCGTCGGTCCAGGCGTGGCCGGCTTCGCGGCCAGCCTCGCCGAAGGCCTCGACCAGGGGATCCCGGTACTTGCAGAACTGGACGTTGAGGGGACCACCGGCGCCGCGCCAGGCATTGGCGCCTTCCTCCCAGTTCTCCTGGCGCCTGAAGTAGGGAAGCATGTTGGCCCAGGACCAGTCGACCACCCCGCCTGCCGCCCAGGTGGCGTAGTCGTGCGGGTTCCCCCGGACATGCGCCATGGCATTGACCGAGGACGACCCTCCGACGACCTTGCCCCTGGCGCACTCCACGCTGCGGCCGCCAAAGCCCTCTGTCGGTTCATAGAAGTACATCCAGTCGTGCAGACGGTTCTGCAGGATCCTGCCCCATCCCAGCGGAACGTGAATCAGGGGGTCGCGGTCCCATCCCCCGGCTTCAATCACAAGCACACGGGTGACATTGTCGACCGAAAGCCGGTTGGCAAGCGTGCACCCCGCCGAACCGGCGCCGACAATCACGTAATCGAAGGTATCCTTCACGGCGGTCAGCTCCCATCACCGTCTCCATGGTGACACCCGCCGGATCGGTTTTCCATGACGGCGCCAGTATTCTGTGTTCATCCACCCTCGATCCCGCGTTGCACGGGAAGGCCGCACGGCTTATCACTCGTGCCTTGTCCAACAGCATGCGTCGGGTGAACGACGGGACGAAGGAAGCCATGGATATCCTGACGATCCAGTCCCATGTCGCGCGGGGCCATGTCGGTCTCAACGCGGCGGTGCTGCCCCTGCAGCTTCTCGGTTTCGAGGTCGATGCCGT
>JAJEHK010000116.1 GCA_022823765.1 Alphaproteobacteria bacterium
CGAGTTCCCGGATCGCATCCGGCTGATCCCCCGCCGGTTCGAAGTCTGCAACCAGGCGGAAGAGTGACGGCGTCACGGGAGCAAATGGACTGTCGCGTTGAACGGGTGCCAGCGTCATGGGCACAACCTACACGAGGCCGGAGTGAGGTGACAGGTCATGTCCGGCTCACGGACCATCATGTCACGTGCCGAGTTTCAAAACGCGGCGGTTTTTGCTACCGAACTTCGGTGGCGACACGTGACGGCGGAGAATCTCTCACCGATGGCTGACATTCGGGTCCTCGACATTCACAAGTACTTCGGAACGTTCGCGGCGTTGAAGGACGTCAACGTCGATATCGCATCAGGCGAGTTCGTTGTCCTCGTGGGGCCTTCAGGCTGTGGAAAATCAACGCTTCTTCGCGTGATATCCGGTCTTGAAGTCGCGAGTGGCGGCCGGATCCATATCGATGGCAGGGACGTGACGGATCTGCCTGCCAAGGACCGGGACATCGCCATGGTGTTCCAGTCCTATGCCCTTTATCCGCACATGAATGTTGCAGAAAACATGGGCTTTTCCCTCAAGATTCGTGGCGAACGGCGGGCAACAATCGACAGGCGTGTCCGCGAGGCGGCTGAAACACTCGGCCTTACGGAGCTCCTCGAGCGCAAGCCGGCGGCACTTTCCGGTGGCCAGCGCCAGCGCGTTGCGATGGGCCGCGCCATCGTGCGGGATCCCAAGGTGTTCCTCTTCGATGAGCCCCTCTCCAACCTTGATGCGCAACTGCGGGTCGCGATGAGGAGCGAAATCAAGACCTTGCACCAGCGTCTGCGCACCACCGTGATTTACGTCACCCACGATCAGGTCGAGGCAATGACGATGGCCGATCGCATCGTCGTTCTGCGAGAGGGCAGAATCGAGCAGATCGGCGCTCCTCTGGAACTGTTCGACCACCCCCAGAACACGTTTGTTGCCCAGTTCATCGGTTCGCCGCAAATGAACCTGTTCGCAGCGACCGTCGAGGACGACGGCGCTTCGTGCACTGCCAGCCTCGATATCGGTGCCCGGATCGTTCTCCCGGATAAGACCAATCTCGATCCATCGCGTCGCATACGGGTCGGCATCCGTCCCGAGCACCTTGTTGTCAGCGATTTGCCAGACGCCCTGGAGATGCGTGTCGACGTCGTCGAGCCCCTGGGCTCGCAGATTCAGTTCGGTCTCTCGGCCGGCGGGCAGTCCTTCATCGCTCTGGTCAATGAGCGGATCGACGTGCGCCCGGGCAATCAGCTCAGACTTACGGCCAATTCCGGAAACCTGCACCTGTTCGACGACGAGACCGGGAACAGGATTGCCACATCACAGTGACGAAACTGTCAAGATGGTGGCAGGAACCGTCAATCGGCACTCCGAATTCCGCGCCATAATGGCGCGAGGGGTTCGGCACGAACCGCTTGCAGCAATATCCGGCCAGGCTTGCGTGCCACGATGGAGCCGGGAAGTGAACCCGGGAGGGAAGACATGGTGACGCCAGGCGATCTTGAGACGAACGTCATTTTCGGCCATCCGGAACACTGCGTGAACCAGATCGCAATGCGGTGCCTGAAGAACGGCGACCTTCTCGCGGTGTTCAACGAGGAGCGATATCCCTACCACCATGACAGCGGGCAGACCCTGATCTCCCGCTCGAAGGACGGGGGGAGGTCGTGGTCCGACCCCAAGGTCGTTGTTCCTTGGACAGAGACCGAGGGTAACTGGGACTGCGGGATCTGCGAACTTCACGACGGAACCCTGATTGTGAACTTCACGGTTGCCGGCTTCTTCCGGCGTGGGGTGAGGCCCGAAGGTGTATCCTGGGCAAGCCATCCAAGCGGCAGGGAGTGGGGCGACTGGACGTGGTCCCGTCATACCCGGGGTTGTCTGGGCACATACGTGGTGCGGTCAGGCGATGGCGGCGAGACCTGGTCGAGACCTATCCCGGTCAACATACGCCCGCTCAAGCACGGCGGCTGTCGATTGGGATGTTGGCAGCTCCCCGGCGGAGAACTGCTGCTTGGCCTCTATGGCCGCATCCGGGGCTACGAAGAGAGCGGTGAGTACGAATCGACCCGGTCGGCATTGATGCGATCGGACGATGGTGGCTTCAACTGGGAGTATTTCTCGACGCTTGCCTTCGATCCCGCCAGCATCATCGACTACGAGGAGCCGGCACTGCTTCGCCTGCACGACGGCCGGCTTGTCTGTTTCCTGAGGACACACAACCGGCCCAGTGAAGACGCAAGGAACATGGTCGTGGTCGTTTCCGACGACAACGGCTACACATGGTCACCGCCGAAGTGGACAAACATCTGGGGCTATCCGGCGGATGCGGTTGCACTTCACGATGGTCGCTACCTGTGCGTATACGGATACCGGCGCCCGCCTTACGGCACCTTCGGATGTCTCTCCGAGGATGGGGTCACGTGGGACAAGAAGGACGAGTTCATCATCAGGAAGGGCGGTGTTCCTGATCGACCCGGCACCATAGACTGGAACAACCCGGGCGAATATCAACACATCGGCTATCCGACGGTGGCGCAGCTTCCCGATGGAACGGTGGTCGCTGCCTACCATGAGTGGAACGACGCGCCCGAGCCTCTCCAGCACTGCCTCGCGACTCGCTTCACCCTCTGAAGGCAGCTGCCACCAGGGACACGCCGGCGCGTGCTCGTCGACAGTGGCCATCCCGGGTGTAACCCTTCTCGCATGGCGGGCCGCTGCCGCCGAGGTGGCAATGGCCCGGTCCTTTCTGTGCAGGCGTGGACGGAACAGGTTTCTTCACCCTATGCTGCGCCGGGAATTGCCCCGCCCGGACCTGCTTGCTGGCCCCCAATGATCGAGTCGGATGTGATCGCCGTCATGAAGGACATGCGGTCCCGCGCAGGGTGCGGCCTGCCATGATGGACCTGCCGGAACTGAATGTTGCGTCGCAGTCGGACGGAAACCCCGAACGGGTGTGCTTCGGGTTCCTCCTGCTTCCCGAGTTTCCACTCTACGGCCTGATCCCTGCCATCGAGGCCCTGCGCATCGCAAACCAGAACAATGGAAAGAAGATCTACGACTGGCTTTTGATCTCCGAAACAGGTGGACCGGTCCATGCGGGGAACGGCGTGTCTCTGAATGTGGACACCACCATCACGAACGCCAGTTGGCTGCCGATTGTTCTGGTCTTCGCCGGCAACCACCCGACGCGGCATCTGTCCAAGAGTGTGCTGAACTGGCTGCGCCGGCTGGCCCGCCATGGCAGCGTTGTCGGAGGGATCGACACGGGAGCCTTCGCTCTGGCAGAAGCCGGCCTGCTGCATGGGCGACGCGCCACCCTGCACTGGGAGTCATTCCTCACGTTCCGGGAACTCTATCCCGACATCGAAGTGATCGAACAACTCTACTACATCGACCGCGGTCGCATCACCTGTGCGGGTGGTCACGCCACGCTCGACATGATGCTGGACATCATAAGCGGACTCAATGGTCCGGCTCTCGCACAGGTTGTCGCCAACGCCTTCGTGGCCCATCGGCAACGCGACAGCGATGAGCCCCAGAGGCTGGAGCCATGGCCGCCGCGCCAGGAAGGGAAGTCGCCCCTGAACAGGGTGCTGCAGGGTATGGAAGAGAACATCCAGACTCCGCTGTCGGCCAGAGCCCTTGCCGACCAGGCGGGAGTCTCTGTCCGCGCCCTCAATCGTCTCGTTCACGAGAGCCTTGGTGACGCGCCGATGAGTTACTATCGCAAGGTGCGGCTGCAGGCTGCCCGCAGAATGCTGTTTTACAGTGAACTGGCGATTCGGGATGTCGCCTTCGCTTGCGGATTTGGTTCGCCGGAAGTGTTTTCCAGATGTTTCAAGGCCCACTTCGGTGTATCACCACGCGAATACCGACGCCGGACGAGCAGCCATGAACTCGAGAGGTACCGGCCGGAACTGCGGCAGGAATTGACGTTCTGACGGTCCGCCCGCCTCCGGGACGGTTTGGTGCAGCAGGAAGGCATCGTCGCTTCCGGCATGTCTTCGGTGATCGTGTTCGGGACTGAACGGGAGAAAGCTGTGTCGGTCAAAGATTTGAGAAAGGAGCTTGAAGGTTGTTATGTCACCATTCCCACGCCATTTGCGGATGGCCCCGGAATGGAGGTCAACGAGCCTGCGCTCAGGAAGTACGTCCGGTTCCTCGTCGATTCCGGATTGAGAGGAGATTACGCCACGTTTCTTGCCGGCGGCGCGGCCGGTGACTTCTCGACCATGAGTTTCGATGAACGCGTCCGCGTGGCGACGATCGTCGTCGAGGAAGTGGACGGAGCGGCACCGGTCGCGATGGGAGCCCAGACGACTTCAACGCTCGAACTCGTGCGCCTCGCCAGGGCCGCCAGGGCGCTCGGCGCGCGGTTCATCCAGGTCTCCTGCCCGTTCTACTTCACCCATACCGAGGGCGACTTCGAGGAGTACATTCGCGCCGCCGCCGCTGCCGAGCCGAGCCTGGGCATCATTGTCTACAACACGTTCTGGACCAGCCAGAACCTCTCATTTGGAATGATCGAACGGCTGGCCGGGATCCCGAACATCGTCGGCCTCAAATGGGCGACCCCACGCTCGGATGCGATGGAGTTCGAGGATGTCGTCTCGACATTTTCCGACCGTTTCACGATCATCGACAACAACCTCCTTTTCTCGATGAGCGCGATGCCGTCACTCGGCGCCCGCGCCTTCGAGGTTCATCACTGCAACTTCTGGCCGGAGTGGGGCATCCGGCTGATCGACGAGGTCAGGGCGTGCAACTACGCGGAAATCGCCCGCATGCTCGTGGAGGAGGCGATGCCCTTCTACAAGCTCTGGGTCGAGATCGAGAACGACCACACCAGCGGCGACGGGTATCTCGACAAGCTTTGCATGGAACTGATCGGCCTTCCTTCGAGCCGCTGCCGGCCACCGACAAGGGATATCCGCGAACTCTACCGGGATCGCTGTCACGCGATGATGAAGTCAATCGGGGTGCCGCGGCTCGTTCAGGCGTGACAGCCAGGCACAGTTCAGGATCCCGCTGATGCGGGGGCCTCGCGCCGGGCGCCGGCGCATATGACGGGAAAGGAACAGACCGTGTCACCGATCCGGAACCTGACGTATCACGATATCTTCCGACATCCGGAACATTGCGTGAACCAGATTGCGCAACGCACACTGAAGAACGGCGATGTTCTCGCGGTCTTCAACGAGGAACGGTTTCCGTTTCATCACGACAGCGGTCAGACCCTGATGACGCGATCCCGGGATGGAGGGCTGACGTGGTCCGAGCCCCGGATCATCGTTCCCTGGACGGCGACCCAGGGGAACTGGGATTGCGGCATCTGCGAGTTGGGTGACGGGACGCTGATCGTGAACTTCACGATGACGGGGTTCTTCAAGCGTGGAATGAGGCCCGAATGCCCGTCGTGGAGTTCCTTCCCGCTTACCGATGAATGGGGTGACTGGACCTGGTCCTTCAAGACCCAGGCCTGGCTTGGCACCTATGTGATTCGCTCCGGAGACGGTGGTGACACATGGACCGATCCGATTCCCGTCAACGTCCGTCCGATGAAACACGGCGGCTGCCGTCTCGGCGCCTGGGAGCTGCCGGATGGCGGTCTCATTCTGGCGCTCTACGGCCGGATGCGGGAGTACTCCGAGGATGGCACCGGCGAGACCAATCGCTGCTTCCTCGTGCGCTCCGACGATGGTGGCGACAACTGGGACTACTATGGCACGCTGGCCTATGATCCCAACAACATCATTGACTACGAGGAGGCCGGGATCGTTCGCCTGGACGACGGGCGTCTGGTGTCATTCATGCGCACCCACCTGCAGCCCAGTCAGGACACCAAGGCCATGATCATGGTGATCTCCGAAGACGACGGCTTCACATGGTCGCAGCCGAAGTGGACCAGGATCTGGGGATATCCTCCCGAACTCATCCGCCTCCAGGATGGACGTTATCTTCTCGTCTACGGCTATCGACGGCCGTCCTACGGCGTTCGCGGCATCATTTCCGGCAACGGGACCGACTGGGATGTGGCGAACGAGTTCGTGATCAGTGAGGGCGGCATTCCGGCGACATCGCATGTGGCGAAGCCGTCTTCAAGCCGCGTCGTTCCTGCGGCGGGAATCTATGACGAGGGGGCGGTCAACTACCTCCACCCGGGCCTTTACCAGCACATCGGCTATCCCACGGTGTCCCAGGCGAGCGATGGCACTGTCGTCTGTTCATATCATGAATGGAGCGATGATGAGAGGCCGCTGCAAATCCTGAAGTGCGCACGGTTCGAGGTCTGAGCCACTCCTGATCCTGGAAGCCGGATGATGGATATCGCGGTCTGCATCGAACTTGATCGTGAGGAACGACGAAAGCTCGTGCGTGGCGTCGGGGACTGGCCGGTCACCTTCGGCCAGGCGACGGCGCCCTCCAATGCGGCCATCGTGTTCGGCAATCCGGCGCCCGATGTCGTCGCGGCCAATTCCTCCCTGCGATGGCTGCAACTGGAATCGGTCGGTTTCGGCGAATACGCCGGGCTCGACTGGTCGCGTTCCGGTCGATCGGTGCAGGTGACCAACCTGGCCGGGTTCTTTGCGGACACGGTGGCGGAAACCGCCCTTGCCGGCATTCTCTCGCTGGGCCGGGGTATCGACCGCCTGGTGGCGTTGCGCAAGCGTCGGGAATGGATGGGCGATCCGGTCCGCGGCAGCCTGCGATTGCTGTCTGGTTCGCATGTTGTCCTCTTCGGGCGCGGGACCATCAACTCGCGGCTGGCGGAACTCCTGAAGCCGTTTCGCTGCCGCATCACGACCTTCGGCCGCGACTGGACGTCCGATGCGCTTGATGACGCACTGGCGACAGCCGACGTGGTCGTGGCGACGGTGCCGCACACGCCCGAGACAATCGGCCTGTTTGACGCGGACCGCCTGTCACGTCTCCAGCCGGGCGCGGTGTTCTGCAACCTGGGCAGGGGCTCCCTTGTCGATGAAGAGGCTCTGGCGAAGGCGCTGGCGCACGGGCACCTGGGCGGCGCCGTGATTGACGTGACGCGCGACGAACCGCTGCCCGCAGGGCATGTGTTCTGGACTGTACCCAACCTCATCCTCACCCAGCATTCGGGCGGGGGCAGCGGCGACGAGATTGACCGGAAGATTGACCGCTTTCTCGAGAACCTCTCCCGGTTTCGCAGTGGAACGCCCCTCATCGGCCTGGTCGACTTCACACGGGGATACTGATGCAGCGAATCACGCATTGCCGTTGCCTTCTCCTCACATCGCCCTATGCCGACGCCGATGATCCCGAGATCAGGGAGTGTTTTCCCAATGGTCCCAGGCGCACCATCGGAATGGTCGAGGTGACGCTGGAGAATGGTGTGACGGGGCTCGGCGAGGGGTACCTTGCGGTGTTCGCGCCGAAGGTCTTCCGGTCGATCGTCGAACTCTGCGTCCCGCAGGTTCTGGACAAGGACGGTTTCGACATCTCCGGCCGTGTTCGCGACCTGCGTTCGCTCTGCGACTACTGGTCCCTCCAGGGGGCTGCCCGTCATGTCATTTCCGCCTTCGAAATCGCATTGCAGGACGCGAAGGGGAAATCGCTGGGCAAGCCCGTCTATGATCTCCTTGGCGGTGCCAGGACCGATGCGATCCCGATCTACGGTTCCGGGGGCTGCTGCGATCACAAGGATCAGTTCCTGCGCGAATTCGACCTGCTCGGATCTCTCGGGATCTCCACCTACAAGATTCGCGCGGTGAAGGGCGACATCCGGCGCACTTCCTGGGTACTCGATGAAGCCTGCGGAAGGGATATCCGGGTAGGAGTCGACATGTGCCAGAACCTTGCCGATCCGCCGCAGGCGGTGGACGATGTCGTGGCCTACGTCGATGCGGTTCACGCCCGGACAGACGCCAGAATGATCTTCATCGAGGAAGCGCTTGGCCCGGAGTGCGCCGAAGAATTCCGCGAACTCAGGACCCGGATAGACGTTCCGGTCTGTGGCGGCGAAATCGTCACCACGCCACGGGAAATGATCCGGCGCATCCATGACGACGTCTACGATTTCGTCCAGCCCGACGCCTCGGTGATCGGTGGCATCTCGGCGGTGATGGACATCTTCGATGCCGCGAGAGAGAGAAAGACTGATGTCGTCGTCCATGCCTGGGGAGGGGCGGCGGCGATCATGGCGAGCTACCATGCAGCCTTTGCCGGTGGTGGCAGACTCGTCGAGTACCCCATGCTGGACTTTCCGCTGGCCCGCGAGATGATCGGTGATGAGGGAGAGATCAGGGACGGCCGACTTCTTCGTTCAACCGCAGCCGGACTCGGCCTGACCCTCACGCCTGAGATGGAAGCGCGCTATCCGTTTGACGAGACGGCCGTCTATTCCTGCGCGTTGCTCGATTACGGCCCGCCACCTGACAGCTACTGGGAGTGAGCGGAACCGTCTCGCCCCATCACAGCCGGATCGCCACGTTCTTGACCGCCAGGTAGTTTCGCACGCCCGCGAGGCCGCGCTCGCGGCCGATACCGCTCTCCTTCATGCCTCCGGTCGGGGCCTGGACACCGCCCATGAACCAACCGTTGATCCATACGGACCCGTGTTCGAGCCGTTGGGCGATGCGAAGCGCGCGGCTGACGTCCCGGGTGTAGATCCCGGCGGCCAGTCCGTAACCGAGACCATTGGCGACCGTGACCGCCTGATCGTCATCGCCGATGTCGACCGCCACGCCGACCGGTCCGAAGACCTCCTCCCGGGCGATCGCCATGTCCGCAGATACGCGGTCGAACACGGTCGGCTCGATGAAGTAGCCGCGGTCCAGATGCGGCGGCCGGCCACCGCCTTGCCGCACGCGCCCTCCGGCCGCGACGCCGGCATCGATATGGCCGCGTACCCTGGCGTACTGCTCGCTGGAGATCACCGGTCCGAGGGCGTGGTTCTCCAGGCCGGGGCCAATGGAGAGCGAAGCCGCGCCTGCGCACAACCGTTCGACAAAATCATCGCGGATCCCGGGTGCCAGGAGATAGCGCGAGGACGAGGAACAGACCTGCCCGGTGTTGTCGAAGGACGCCTCGAGGGCGTCATCCACCGCCCGGTCGAGATCGGCGTCCTCAAGGACGATCATCGGATTCTTGCCGCCCAGTTCCAGCACGACCGGCTTGATGCCCTGTGCGGCAGTGGACATGACCCTGCGGCCGGTTTCGACTGATCCGGTAAAGGTGATGCCGCGTACGAGAGGATGGCGCACGAGCGCTTCGCCTGCCTCCTCGCCTAGACCGGTGACGATGTTGACGACCCCGTCGGGAATCCCCGCCTGTTCAGCGAGTTTGGCGAAGGCGAGTGCCGACAGGGGCGATTGTTCAGCCGGTTTCAGGACACAGGTGCAGCCGGCCGCAAGTGCGGGGGCGAGTGAGCGAATCGCCATGCCCAGGGGAAAGTTCCAGGGAACGATGTGCGCGGTCACGCCGAGTGGCTCCAGCATCGTGAAGTCGACGATGTCGCGGCCGAGCGGCACCGTGATGCCTTCCATCTTGTCGGCAGCGCCTGCGTTGTAGCGCAGTGTTTCGATCACACCGTCGATATCGCCACGGGAGTTGTCGAGCGGCTTGCCCGCATCGAGAGTCTCGAGCATGGCGAGTTGCTCGCGCTCCTTCTCGATCAGTCCGGCCAGCCTCTCAAGGATTCTGCCTCGATCCGCCGGCGTGACGGTGGACCAGTCTCCGCGTTGCGCCCGGTGTGCTGCCTGAACGGCGGCGTCGACGTCCTCACCCGCTGAGCGAGCGAACCGCGCGAGAGGTTCTTCCGTTGCCGGGTCGATCGTGTCGAGGAATGTGCCGGTTGCCGGAGCTACCGATTCCCCGCCGATGTAGTTCATGTGAATCTGGTCAACCACGCAGTGCTCCACTCGAGATTCCCTGGATGAAGTAGCGTTGAAGGATGAGGAAGACGAGCACGCTCGGGACGCACAGGACGGTCACCCCCGCCATCGAGAGCGCGAATCCCTCGAGCTGGGTCGCGGTACCTGAAATCGGCGTGAACGCCGCGATACCGACGGGCAGGGTCTTCATTTCCTCCTTGAAGACCGCCAGCAATGGCCAGAGGAAATTGTTCCAGTTGAGCACGAAGATGATGATTGTCGCGGCGATCAGCGGCGCCCGGGCCAGGGGCAACGCGATCTTCCAGAAGATCAACCCGTGTCCCGCACCGTCGATCCTCGCCGCGTCCTCGAGGTCGCGCGGGAAGGTGAGGAAAAACTGCCTGAAGATCAGGACGCTGAAGACATTGCCGACCGAGGGCAGGATCAGCGCCTGATAGGTGTTTGCCCAACCCACCTTGATGATGCCGAGAAGCATAGGCACCGCGTAGACCTCGATCGGCACCATGAGCGAGGCGACGTAGAGAAAGAACAGCAGGCGGCGGCCGGGAAAGTTCATCCGCGCCAGCGCGTATCCCGCCAGGGCTCCCGACATCACGCACAGGAACGTGGCGCTGACCGAGACGATGATGCTGTTCAGGGTCCACCGCCATACCGGGTACTTCGTGAAGATATCGACATAATTCTGGAAGGTGACGCGGCGCGGCAGCCATTCGATGTCCACGGTCATCACGTCTCCCGGGTACTTCAGGGAGGTCGAGACCATCCAGACGAAGGGCATGATCCAGAGTGCGGCGATTGCCAGTCCGACGATCCACACCGGAATGTCGCCGGCGGCCATCCCGTACTCGCGCTTGAGGTATGCCAGGGGGTTCACGGGGCCTGTTCCCGGATCAGCCTGCGACTGAGGAAGGTCACCAGGAGAATCACCGCGAAGAGCATCATGGAGACGGCCGCGCCAAGGCCGAACTTCTGGTTGCGGATTGCCACCGTGTAGATCTCGTAGAGGACGGATGTGGACGACGAAGCCGGTCCACCGCTCGTCATCACGTAGACCTGGCTGAAGATCCTGAGAGTCGCAATGAGCTGCAGCGTGATCACCATGCTCAGCACCGGTCGAAGCATGGGCAGGGTCACATAGCGGAATCGCTGCCAGCGTGTCGCACCGTCAATC
>JAJEHK010000103.1 GCA_022823765.1 Alphaproteobacteria bacterium
TTGCAGACCATCGGCTCAGGAGCCGTGACCGCTCCCTTCACCGAAGCGCTGAAGGCGGATTGCATTGTCGTCATAGGAGCAAATCCGACAGAAAATCATCCTGTTGCTGCGACATTCTTCAAGAATGCCGTGAAGAGTGGCGCCAACCTTGTGGTCATGGATCCTCGCGGCCAGACCCTGCGTCAGCACGCCACCCACATGGTCCAGTTCCGGCCGGGAGCCGATGTGGCGGTGCTGAATGCCATCATGCATGTCATTGTCGAGGAAGGACTTCACGACACTTCCTACATCGAAACGATGACCCAGGGTTTCGAGGACCTCAGGGACCACCTGGCGGCGTACTCTCCGGAATCGATGGAATCCGCCACCGGCGTTGACGCGGAGACGCTGCGGGCCGTGGCACGCGCCTATGCCAACGCCGAACGCGCCATGATCTTCTGGGGCATGGGCATCAGCCAGCATGTTCATGGCACGGACAACGCCCGCTGTCTGATTTCCCTTGCGCTGATGACCGGTCACACCGGGCGTGAAGGTACCGGTCTCCATCCACTGCGAGGACAAAACAACGTTCAGGGCGCCTCGGACGCCGGGCTCATCCCGATGAGTTACCCGGACTATGCGCCGGTGGCCGACGAGGACGCGAGGCAGCGCCTCAGCGCTCTCTGGGAAACGGAACTCAGCCCCGACCCGGGCCTCACCGTGGTGGAGATCATGGATGCGATCCATGACGGAACCATGAAGGGCATGTACATCATGGGAGAGAATCCGGCAATGTCGGATCCCGATGTCCACCACGCCCGGGCCGGCCTGGCGAAGCTCGACCATCTTGTGGTGCAGGATCTCTTTCTCACCGAGACCGCGATGCACGCCCACGTCGTCCTGCCAGCCAGTGCCTGGCCTGAAAAGGACGGTACGGTCACCAACACCAATCGCCAGGTCCAGCGCGGCCGCAAGGCAGTGCCTCTGCCCGGCGAGGCCCGCCAGGACTGGGCCATCATCCAGTCGATAGCACAGGGTCTCGGGCTCGACTGGCGCTATGGCGATGTCAGCGAGGTCTACGAGGAAATGCGGCGAACCATGCCGTCCATCGCCGGTATCTCGTGGCAGCGCGTCAGCACCGAGGATGCGGTGATCTACCCGTGCGAATCAGAGAGCGATCCCGGCCAGGAGATCGTCTTCGCAGACGCCTTCCCGACGCCCAGCGGACGGGGGTCAATGGTGCCGGCGGCCATCATTCCACCAGACGAGAGGCCCGACGAGGACTTCCCGATGATCCTGACAACGGGACGACAACTCGAGCACTGGCATACCGGCGCCATGACCCGGCGCGCCACGGTGCTCGACAGCCTCGAGCCCGAGGCTGTGGCCATGATGGCGCCTGGAGACATGACCCGCCTTCGCCTGACACCCGGGGACGACGTGCGCATCTCCACAAGGCGCGGCGTCATCGAGGCCAGGGTCCGCGTGGATTCAGGCCTCCAGCCCGGCATGGTGTTCGTGCCGTTCTGCTACGTGGAGGCCGCCGCCAACCTGCTTACCAATCCGGCTCTCGATCCAGTCGGCAAGATACCGGAGTTCAAGTTCTGCGCCGCCCGTGTGGAGCACGTCCGACATGGGGTCCACTGAACGCCCGGCCGCGCGACACCCCTGGTCGTCCCGCTGGGCCGATCCCGGCACCATCTTCGAGGGACTGGCGTCGGACTACGACCGCTTCCGCCCCCGTTACAGTCCGAAGGCGATCGACTGGCTGGCGCACCGTCCCCGGCGCATCGCAGATGTCGCCAGCGGCACCGGAATCCTCACACGCCAGTTGCGGTCCCGCTTTCCCAACGCCCTCATCGTCGGCATCGAACCGGCACGCGACATGCTGAGGACAGCCTCCGGTGCGCCTTCAGGCATTCACTGGCTTGGCGGCAGGGCAGAAGCGCTGCCACTGGCGAGTGGCGCCTTCGATCTCGTCACGGTCGGGCAGGCCGCTCACTGGTTCGACCGCGACCTTTTCCACGCCGAGTGCAACCGCATCCTCGCACCGGGTGGCACCCTCGCCCTCCTCAACAACAACAGGATCAGGGATACCGCCATTTCCGAAGCTTACGAGACGGTTCTCGAGGGCGTATCGCCCGGCTATCGGCGCACCTACCGCGATCACGATCGCGCCGGCGAACTCGCTGCCCTCCCCTGCGTGCGGACGATCCGCCACCGGCGCTTTGTGTGGTCGTGGAACCGGTCCATGGACGAGTTCCTCGGCTACGTCCGCTCCACCTCGCACTTCCGTGCGGCCAGAGCCCACCATGGCCGGGAGACCATCCTGACGACCATCGAACGAGCGCTGACCCCTCTCATCAACGAGGCCGGCCTGCTCACGATCCCATGCGAAACCGAGGTCATTGCGGCGACCTTCTCAACGCAAACCTGATTCCGCATGGACGTTCAGTCGTCCAAAAGGACTCGGGTGCGTCCCATCTCGTGGCAGCCGAGAGCTCAACTTCGCTCCTCGTTGGCGGACTCGTCGCGAATCTGTCAGCCCAGCAGTTCCCACGCTTTCGGGGGTAGTCATCCAAGGCACCGGAGGCCCGCCAACGGGCGCCGTCGACATTGGTGTCTCCGGCGCGCATGCAATCATCCCTGAAGATGGCGATGTTGCCTTGCGGCTTTGCGGCACACGAAACCTCGGCATCGCCGGCAAGAACATCGAACTCACTCGCCGTGTCACTCCCCGCAAACAACAGCGAGGCCGGAACGATACGACGGATCGTTCCGGCCCTTTCAGAAACTACATGCCGGCAAGGACCTCGTCATGCAGATTGACGAGCTTGCGCTGGATGTCAGGTGGCACCGTCTGGAACCACAGGCTCCCCGAGAGAATCGCCTCGGGATCCTCGAGTCCGAGATTCTCGATGATGGCCTGTGACGCCATGTCGTAGGATTTCGCGTTGGTGGCGCCGTAGGCGTACTCTTCGATCATGAAGACGCCAACTTCCGGAGCCAGTGTGGCATCGAGATAGTCATAGCGCTGTTCCTCGGTCCCGACGTAACTCTTCAGGAGCACGTGGCCGTCGACCCAGGTCAGCAACCCTTCCTTCGGCACCATGTATTCGACTTCGACCCCTTCCGCCTTCAGTGTCGCGTAGGCGGAATTCCAGGCATACATGGCAACAATCTCGCCGGTCGCCAGGGCCGCCTGGGCATCCACCTCACTCGCCCAGTAGAAGCGGTTGAGTTCGCGTTGCTCCTGGAGCAGCTTGCGGACCTCCACGATCTCTTCATCCGTCATCGCGAAGGGATCCTCGACTCCTGCGATCAGTCCCGCGGGAATGGTCGTTCCGGCCCAGTTGTCACGCATGGCCACCCGGTTGGCGTACTTGGGATCCCAGAGGATCTTCCAGGTGTGGTTCTCCTTACCGGAGTACTCGGGCGCCAGGTCACTTCGGAACACGATGGAGGAATTCCCCCAAGACCACGGAGCGTAGTACTGATTGCCCTCGTCATCGATCGTGCCGCGGATGTTCCGCAGCTGATCGAAGATGTCAGGCCAGTGACTGAGCCGGCTGGTATCGATGGGTTCCACCAGGCCTGCGTGAATCCAGCGGATGACCGTGCTGCCACTTGGGCAGACGACATCGGCCTCAAAGCCGGCCCGGATCTTTTCCAGTGCCTCGTCGTTGTCGGCATAGAAGGACGAATCGGGCTCGCGCCCGTACTTCTCAGTGAACGCGGGATGAAGCTCCGGCAGTTCGTAGCCGTTCCACGTGAACAGGTAGAGCCAACCGTCCTCACCCATCACGGGTTGCTGGATGAGCGGCATGGTGGCCGAGGCCACACCCACCGCGCCCAGGGTTCTGGCGACATCCCTTCTCGTCAGCGCCTTCTTGGAGAGTGCATCCTTGAACTCGTCAACAGGCATGATTCCGGTCATGTTGTCTCCTTCCGACAGGTTTCTTGTGGGGAAGGATACAGAAATGTCGGACACCTGGACAACCGGCGGCCGACGTGAAGGAAATAGCGCCATGGCACTGTCGCGCAAGGAACTGATGAGACGGATCTACCAGCCGCGCGATACGCAGGAACTGCGCCAGGCGTACGACATCTGGGCCGACGATTACGATGGCGATGTCGCACGCCAGGACTACAGGCTGCCCGGAATCATCACGGCCCTCGTGGCGCGTCATGTCACCACCGGTGCCGGAACCATCCTTGATGCCGGTGCCGGTACCGGCATTCTAGGGGAGTGGCTTTTCCTGGCCGGGTACCGCGACCTCCTTGCCCTCGACATGTCACCGGGCATGCTCGAACGTGCCGCCAGTCGGGGTGTCTACAGCAGTCTCGAGGTGGGCGAACTCGGACACCCGATCGATCTGCCCGACAGTCGATTTGCCGCCGTTGCCTCAGCTGGCGCCTTTGGCATCACCCATGTACCGGCCAGCGGCTTCCGCGAGGTGGTCCGCCTCACGCGGGAGGGCGGGCATCTCGTCCTCTCCATTCGTGTCGAAGGCATGGATGAGGGTGGATATGACGTGGAGGCGCGGCACATGGAAAGGGACGGCCTGTGGCGCCGCATCGAAACCCTGGGTCCCTTCGAGGCCTTCGCCGGAGACAGCCAGAGCCTCTACGTCATATGGGTCTTCCAGAGCCTGGCGCCATGACCACGAGGTCCGTGCGTTTCTGATGATCGGCCACTCTGAAGGAAGGGCGACGTCCGACATCAGCCGTGTTTCGCCCGGGCACTCAAACAACTCATCTGTCCACCGCAAGCAGAGTCTTCGGGGCGCTGTGACGATGTGTTGCCTGTTCACGCGTTGGCCATCTGAACGACTGTCAATCCTTGGCGAAAGACGATCTGGTTCTCTGATTGCGTGACCGGTTTGCGTTCAATTCACATCCTGGGAACAAGGATCACGCGGGGAAGGCCTTCGAAATCACGATCGCAAGTCAACAGGTCGGCATCATGCGCACAGGCGGTGGCAAAGATGATGGCGTCTGCCGTTGCAAGGCCGTGGGCGCGGCAGGCTTCGGCGGCAGCGAGGGCGATCTGTGTATCCAGAGGGACGATGCTGCAGACTTGTGTGAAGGCGATCACCTGGTCAGCCGTGGCCTCGCCATGCTCACGGGTGAGCCACATCGTGAGCTCGAGTTGCACCAAGGTCGGAACGAGCCAGGCCGCCCGCTCCGGAAGATGCTCGGCGACGGTTTTGCCGACGGGCGAACCGATCAGCCACTCGATCCAGGCCGAACTGTCGACCAGACGCATCAGAGGCGATCCGAGCGGTCGCGGTAGTCATCCGGCGTGGCGCCCTCGGCGAGGCCCTCCAGCGCGGAGCGATCGGGGACCGGCACAAGCATGACACCCGTTCCCCTGGGAATGAAGGCGAAGACCTGCCCCGCTTCCCACTGTTGCGCCGATCGCACGGCCTTCGGGATCGAGATCTGGAACTTGGATGACAAGGTCGCTGTCTTTGTCACGGTCGTACCTTTCGGCCATCGATAGGGAAATTGTAAGATATTGATCGGACCAGATCAAGTCGGATCCCGGATCTCCTCGGCGACATCCCTCGGCTCCGCCTGGCGTTTCTGCGGTCCTATGGACTCTGCGGCCTTCACGTCATGGCACTCGAAACAGCGGTGTTCTCGCCTGTGAATTCGGACGCCTCATCTCTCTGTCTGACGGTTGCGTGCCGTTGGCGCCACCCCGCTCGCGGCGCATTCGAGACGCCGAAGAGGCCGCCAAGGTGCCGATCGCGGGTCAATCAGATCAACAGGATGGAGGCATGCTCTAAAGGCGGCGGCGTAGATGATGGGGTTCGCGGTTACGGGAACGTGCGATTCTCCCCTTGATGGTCCGTTCATGGCCCGACGCACACTCGCCATGAAGTCGAACCCAACGGCCGTTCTTGAGTCCGCAAACCCGACCAGTCATCATGGCTGTCCACTCAACCAGGCGGAATTCATCCCATGACAGACAAACCCGTGCGTCTCAACCACGACGGTCATTCCGAAGGATTGGTGGCGTCCGACCTCATTGCCCCCGAGGCCTTCACCTCCGGCGACACGACCGAACTCATATCCCATGCCTGGACAGCCGATGACGGCAGCATCCTGACAGGCGTGTGGGTCTGCGCACCGTGCCGCGAGGAAATCGATGCCTATCCGGTCAACGAGATGATGACCGTACTCGAGGGATCCGTCACGGTCACCGACGATACGGGCAAGGCCGAGACCTATACCCCGGGCGATACTTTCTTCATTCCCAAGGGCGCCCCCTGCACCTGGGAGATCACGAGCACACTCCGCAAGTTCTACATGATTGCCGCCTGATCCTAAGGATCCGGCGCCCCGACAGGCATCTTGAAGGGCTCCGGGTCGAGGAATCGGTTCAGAACGTTGCCGGTGACCCTCGCCACATTGTTCTGCCAGCTGGCGTGCGGCAAGCTGGCACCCCAGGCGATGGAACCGGTGGAGAAAACCGCGCCGCCCGATGGCGTCTCGAAGAATGTCATGTCGGCGCGAATGTCCGGATTCTGGACTCCGTCCATGGCGCTGTGATGGAAACCGGTTTCGTCGGGCACCAGCCAGGTGTCGGCGGAATGATCTTCCGAGCGGGCAACGACAAGGGCATGGCGGGGCGTGCCCAGCAGGGGATCCGTGGCGTCGATCTCCGAACCGCTGGCACCGCCGCCCTGGATGCCGAAGGTGCCGATCAACTCGTCGTCGCCGATGCCCTCGAAGATGAAGGATGCGCGCGGATCGAGGCTTTCCGGAGTGCGCCGGTAGAAGCCCGAGCGATCGAACCCCACGGCCACCGTCCCAACACCGACGAGTGCCTGTGGCGCCATGCCGAGGCGCCGCCACAGCCCGCCGTACTCTCCGGTGAACTCCAGGTAGTATTCGCCGGGTTCCTCATCACGATAACGGATGCCATCCTCGGCGCGGCGCAGTTCCAGGGCCCCTGGCCATTCATCCGAAAAGGCGCAACGCCAGATGAAACCGTTGCCCCCGAGATAGGCAAGGCGGCCACCCTGCGAAAGGTACCCGCGCATGCCATCCCACATCGGTGTCGTGTAGTACTCGGGATGGGTTCCCGTGACCACCGCCCGGT
>JAJEHK010000101.1 GCA_022823765.1 Alphaproteobacteria bacterium
GGTGTCCCTGAGGCCGTCGGGAACCGCGATGGCCGTGGTGGTCGGCGACGCGATCTCCTCGCGTGCCGCCCACAGTGCCGCACCACAGGCCTTGAGTCCTTCGCGGCAGGCGCGGGCGGTGAGAGCGTGGCGCCGCCAGACCTCTTCCGGACCCTCGTGAAAGTAGTGATCCACGGCCTCCGCCAGTCCGCAGACCTCGGCCGTGGAGGGCGTGAACGGGAAGGGCGCCGAACGGCTCCAGGCGTTCCGCCAGTCGAGGTAGCTCAGCGCCGAGGCGCGCGGCGCGGCGGAGTTGCCTTCCATGTGCTCCCAGGCTGCCTCGGAGACCGCGACGAACGTGATGCCCGGCGTGCCGCCCAGGCACTTTCCCGGGCCCGTGATGAAGATGTCCGCATGGCAGTCCCCGGGATGGATGTCCATGCCGCCGAACGAGGACACCGCATCGACGATGAGAAACGCCCCGTGATCGGCCACCAGGCGCCCGATGTCGACGATCGGGTTGAGGGTGCCCGACGGAGTGTCGTGATGGACGACGGATACCACCGAGATCTCCGGGTGGTCTCGGAGCGCCGCCTCGACAGCCGCAGGGCTGATGGCGTCGTTGAACGGCACCTCGATCTCGACCATCGACTTGTGATAGCGCGCGGACCAGTAGCCGAACCCCTTGCCGTAGACGCCCGATGCGAGGTTGAGCACGACATCGTCTGCCGAGATCAGCGAGGCGGCCGCTGCCTCGATGGCGACCGCCGGTTCGGCCTGCAGGATGAGGGCCGGCTCGTCCTGGCGCATGGCGCGTCCGCACTTGAACGCGGTCTCCTCGTAGAAGGCCTGGAACGAAGGATCGAAATCGTAGCCGATCGGCCGCGCCATGGCCTGAAGCACATTGGAGTAGCTCTGCACCGGCCCGGCGCTCAATGTCAGAACCGGAGGTTTCTTCGCCGTCATGTCCATTCCCCGTCACGTCATTGTCGCGCTCGTCATGATATACGCACTCGCGGCGTGCCGACATGACAACGGCATCCGTATCGCGCTCACCAACGTCACGGACGCCGATATCCGCTGCGTCGCCGTGCTGGCGCACTTCGTGACCGTGGATCTTCCCGTCATCCCCGCCGGCGACACCTACCGGTTCACCCTCGCCCGTACGGCGGATGGCGGTCTCGCGTTTGCACACCATGACACAGGCCCGATGATGCTGGAGAACCTGCTCTGCGGCATCGACGAGGACTGGAGTCGGAGTGTCGCCAACACCGACCTTGCCGCGGCTGGAGGCCTTGACCGCATGTTCAGCTGTTCAACCGACGGGGACCGCCTCGCCTGTCGTGCTCCGTGACAGGGTCGTCCGTTTCCTACCAGCGCACCATGCCGGCGTCCGCCGTCAGGGCCTGGCCGGTGATCCAGTGTGCCTCCTCGGACGCAAGGAAGGCGATGGCCGGGACGATGTCCCCGGGCACCCCGCGCCCCTTGATCGCCTGCAGCATGTCGACGAACTCGAAGGCGTTGACATGATCGGTCTTGCGTACGCCCTCGGTGTCGGTGAGGCCTGGGCACACGCAGTTGACGGTGATCTTCGCCGCGCCCAGTTCGGTCGCAAGGGCCCGTGAGAACGTCAGAACGCCCCCCTTCGAGGCGACGTAGTGCGCCATGTTCGGCGTCCCGGCAAAGATCGAATTGGAGCTGACCGAGACGATCCTGCCGTAGCCGTTCTGGCGCATGGCGTCCGACGAGGCGCGGCACATGAGGTAGAGCCCGTCGAGGTTGACCCGCAGCACGCGCCGCCATTCCTCGAAGGTGAGGTCGTCCCAGGCGACGAACGGCACCTGGGCGGCGGCATTCACGAGAACGTCGATCTTGCCGCATCTCTCCAGCACCTCCCGGTGGAGGGCAGCGACCGAGTCTGGTTCGGCGATGTCACATTGAAGGGCCAGGCTGGCTCCTCCGGCCTCGTCCGCCTTGGCAGCAGCGCCGCTCCCGTCGATGTCCACAAAGACCGTGGTGGCCCCTTCGCTGGCAAGCCTGGCGGCTGCGGCTGCACCGATCCCGCTTGCCGCCCCGGTCACGATCGCCACACGTCCCTCGAATCGTCTCACCGTTCTATCTCCCTCGTCTCGATCACTGTTTCATGCGCCATCCGTTTCCGCGTTGTCAAACGTCCTCCGCGCACGCTGACGGCGACATTCCAGGGTGCGTCCCGTGCACCCGCAGTCGACGAGAGGCGACGACGAAGGACAGGCACCCGGCAAATGAGCATGCTGGCTGTTCGCCATCCCGGAGAGGATTGCGCGGCGCAACACTCCGAGGGACTCTACGGTCGCCGGTGGCCCCGCAGTGCCTGACCGAACGCTTCGAAGAGAGCCCGGTTGACGGGATTGGTCTCCGGGTCGTACTCGGCATGCCACTGCACTCCGAGAGCGAACGACGGGGCATCGGCAATGCGAATGGCCTCGATGGTGTCGTCCTCCGCCACGCCCTCGACGATCACGCGGTCTCCTGGCTCCACAATACACTGACCATGGAGCGAGTTGACGCGTATGGTCTGCTTGCCAAGGATCTCCTCGAACACGCCTCCCGGTGTGAAGCGTACTTCGTGCCTGTCCGCAAACACGACTCCCGGGTCGGGATGGACCTCTCCGTTCTCCAGCCTGGGGGCTCGGTGATTCAACCGCCCTGGCAGATCGCCGGTTTCGGGGTGAAGAACGCTCCCGAAGGCCACGCCGAGTTCCTGGATGCCACGGCACAGACCGAAGATCGGCACGCCCCTGGCGACACAGGCCTCCGCCACGGACAACGCCACCGCGTCCCGCTCCCGGTCGTAGGGCTCGTGGCTCGGGTGAGGATCGACATTGAAACAGGAAGGATGAACGTTGGCGCGAGCCCCGGTGAGCAGGATTCCGTCAACGGCGTCAACCAGCGAGGCCACATCGGTGATGTCGGGTTCTCCGGCGAACATCAACGGCAGGGCGCCGGCAACCTCCGCCACGGCGGCAAGGTTCTTCTCCCCGGTCATCTGGGTCACGTAGTGATCACCGAAGAGATGCCTGGAGCCGATGACGCCGACGAGAGGTCTCTTCATCGTTGGGTCTGGTTCCTCCCTGTTGCGCCATGGGTCCGTCGGAGACGCAAGAGGGGTTCGTAAGGCGGGAACGGACGCGTGTCCACCCGATCTTCAGAGATTTGCCGTCAGTCCCTGGGGAGGATTGCCCACGCGGCAAGGGTGGGCATCTGATCCGACTTGGTTCCGAAGAGCTTCAGGCAATCTCCGAGGCGAACCGGTTCTCCGTCTCGGTGAGGCTCTCGTCGATGATCGAGACGATGGAATCAATCTCGTCCCTGGTGATGACCAGCGGCGGGCCGAGATGGATTTCGCCCCAGACCCGGGTCAGCAGACCGCGGTCGCGGATGCGCGCCGCGAGGTCCTTCGTGAAGGCGTGGGTCGCGCCCCACGCCTTGCGTGTCGTCCTGTCCTTCACGAGGTCGACGCAGCACATCAACCCGATGCCGCGCACGTCACCAACCGTGGGATGAGATTCAAGGGAGTGCAAGCCCTCCATGAGGTAGGCGCCGCTCTGGGCGCTGCGCTCCACGAGATTCTCGTCCTCGATGATCTGGATGTTCCGCAGGGCGGCGGCGGAGGCCACCGCGTGCCCGCCGAACGTGAGCAGGTGTTCGATGGGCTTTCCTTCTCCGGTGAACCCCTCGAAGACCTCCTCGCGCGCCATCACGCCGGCTATCGGCGCATACCCGCTCGACAGGCCCTTGGCGATGGTCATCAGGTCGGGCACAACGCCGAAGTGCTCGCCGGCGAACATCCTGCCGGTCCGTCCGAAGCCGTTGATCACCTCGTCCATGATCAGGAAGACGCCGTGGCGGTCGCAGATGTCGCGCAACATCTGCCAGTAGCGGGGTGACGGCACGTGATTGCCGTTGGAGGTCGACACCGGCTCGCCGATCACCGCGGCAACGGTCTCCGGTCCCTGGTTCTCGATTTCCTGCTCGACATAGCGCGCGCACATGAGGTCCCCGTCCTCACCCGTCAGACCAAAGTCGTTGCGGTAGCGGTTGGGCGAGGGCACATGGCTGACGCCGTACATGAAAGGGCCATGGTACTTCTCGACGCGTGACGCGGTGAGGCTCATCGCGCCGTGGGTCATGCCGTGGTAGGAACCGCGCCGGGCGATGATCTTGTAGCGCCTCGGGAACCCGCGCATGGCCTGGGCCTGGCGGGCAATCTTGATCGCAGTTTCCACGGCCTCGGAACCGCCCGAGACGAGGAAGACGCGCGACAGGTCACCTGGCGTGATATCGGAGAGTTTGCAGGCAAGGCGGACCGCCTGATCGTTGCTGAAGGTCGACGCGGCCGTATAGGCGACACGTCCGGCCTGTTCGGCCATGACCTCGCCAATCTCCCGCCGGCCGTGGCCGGCATTGACGACGAAGAGTCCGGAGAGACCGTCAAGATAGGCCCGGCCGCGGACGTCCCAGAGCGTTGATCCCTCGCCGCGGGCAAACACCCGCATGCCTTCCTGCTCGGTCAACTCTTCCCAGTTCTCTTCCGCGCCGTGGAACCAGAGGTGCCGCGCCGCCGCCTTCTCCACCTCATGCATCGTCTCCGGGAGTCCGTGTTCGGCCATATCAAATCCTTTCTTCCTGTCCCTCAGGCGCGGACATACCGTGCGCTGTCAGCGCAACCCTACAGCAGTGGCGACGTACGCGGAACGCCGCACATCATGTGCCCTCGAGTGCAACCGGCGGCTCGTTTCGAATCCCTGCGATGGACACCGGCGACCGTGGACCAGCAATCCGCGCCGAGCGCAATAGGCAACGAAGCCTGGTGCGAACCGGAAGCGGCGGCGGCGGGCAAGGATGATGGGCCGTCCTGACGTGGATCCGGGAAGTGTCAGGCGATTTCGGAGGCGAATCGGTTCTCTGTCTCGGTGAGGCTCTCGTCGATGATTGAGATGATGGAATCGATCTCGTCCCTGGTGATCACGAGCGGCGGACCGAGATGAAGGACACCCCAGACCCGGGTCAGCAGACCGCGGTCGCGGATGCGCTCCGCAAGATCCTTCGTGAAGGCGTGGGTCCAGCCCCAGGACTCCCTTGTTTTCCTGTTCTTCACCAGCTCGACGCTGCACATCAGGCCGATGCCGCGGACATCGCCGACGGTGGGATGGGACTCAAGGGTGTGCAGGCCCTCCATGAGATAGGCGCCGCTCCTGGCGCTGCGTTCAACGAGATCCTCGTCCTCGATGATCTCGATGTTCCGCAGGGCGGCAGCCGCCGCCACCGCGTGCCCGCCGAATGTGAGCAGGTGCTCGATCGGCTTGCCTTCTCCGGTAAATCCCTCGAAGACCTCCCCGCGCACGATCACACCTCCGATCGGCGCATAGCCGCTCGAAAAGCCCTTGGCGATGACCATCATGTCGGGCACGACACCGAAGTGCTCGGCGGCAAACATCTTGCCGGTCCGGCCGAAGCCGTTGATCGCCTCGTCCATGATCAGGAAGACGCCGTACCGGTCGCAGATATCGCGCAGCATCTGCCAGTAGCGGGGCGACGGCACGTGGTTGCCGTTGGAGACCGAGACCGGTTCGCCGATTACCGCAGCGACGGTTTCCGGCCCCTGGTGCTGGATTTCCTGCTCCACATAGCGGGCGCACATGAGGTCCCCGTCCTCACCCGCAAGACCGAAATCGTTGTGGTAGCGGTTGGGTGAAGGCACGTGGCTGACGCCGTACATGAAGGGGCCGTGGTACTTCTCGACACGCGCTGCGGTGAGGCTCATCGCGCCCAGGGTCATGCCGTGATAGGAACCCCGCCGGGCGATGATCTTGTGACGACCCTGGAACCCGCGCATCGCCTGGGCCTGCCGGGCAATCTTGATCGCCGTTTCCACGGCCTCGGAGCCGCCCGAGACAAGAAAAGCACGCGAGAGGTCGCCTGGCGTGATGCCGGAGAGTTTCTCGGCAAGGCGGACCGCAGCATCGTTGCTGCAGGTCGATGCGGCGGAATAGGCGATGCGTCCGGCCTGTTCGGCCATGGCCTCGCCGATCTCCCGCCTGCCGTGACCGGCGTTGACGACGAAGAGCCCGGAGAGGCCGTCAAGATAGGCCCTGCCGCGGACGTCCCAGATTGTCGATCCCTCGCCGCGGGCGAACACGCGCATGCCTTCCTGTTCCGTCAGTTCCTCCCAGCTCTCTTCGGGACCATGGAACCACAGGTGACGCGCCGCAGTTTTCTCCAGGTCATGCAGCGTCTCCGGGAGATTGAAATCGTCCAAGACCCAGTCCTTCCTGCCTTCTTGCGGGCACATGCCGTGCACCGTCGGCGCAACCCTACTACCGGGCCACTGTGCACAAAATGCCGCACATTATCCGGAAGGTCTTGCTCTCGAGCACAACCGGTGGATCGGAGCGCATTCCCGCCCTGGACGCCGGCGACTTCGGTCCCATGGCGAGGATGAACCAAAGGGGAGGCGCTACTCTTCCGGGGCGAACGGGCTGACGATGACGAGGCTGTCGATCCGACGGCCGTCCTGGAGGTCTTCGGTAAAGAGAGTCTCGCACCGCGCCTGGAGAGCCGAAGCGACAATCAGCGAATCGTAGAAGCTGAAGCCATGCGCCGAGGCCAGTTCCATGGCGGCTTCATGCGTTTCGATATCCAAAGGTCGAATTGAGTCGAACAGTTCGCGCACATCCGCGACCGCCGCCGCAACGATTTTCCACTCCAGTCCGAACTTCAGCCGCAGGACATTGGCGAACTCGTTCAGCACCTGCACGCTGATGATGCCGCCATCCACGAGCGCACGGCGTGCCGCGTCGCTCTTTGCACCCGACCCCTGCGCATGGATCAGGACATTGGTGTCAAAGAACGCCGTCATCGCGCGTTGGCTTCCTCCCGGTCGAACGCGTAGTCGGCAGGGATGTTGAGGGCGCGGGCGCGCATTCGTTCGATAGCGCGCAACCTGCTTTCGTCTCTGGCAACGGAGAGGCGTCCGGGATTTGCGGACACGACCTCAAGGCGGTCGCCTGCCTTCAGACCGAGATCATTCACAAGGGCTCTGGGCAGCCGCACCGCAAGACTGTTGCCCCATTTCGAAACACGCATGGATATACTCCAGGGATATACTTATGATTGAGATATCCTATACGTTTTCCAGTCGGTTTCAACAGGCGTTGACGACGGAGAGGACGTCGAGACAGGTCCTGCCGCGGACGTCCCGGAGTATCGATCCCTCGCCGCGGGCAAACAAAGGCATGCCTCCTGTTCCCTCAATCTCTCCCAGCTCTCTTCAGGGCCGTGGAACCACAGTCCTCCGGTAGTCCAATCACTATCTGAATACGGCCACTTTGGCGGGTGGTACAATCGGTTCCATTCCGCTTCATCACAAAGGAAACAGCACATGCCCATTTACCAGGGCTCAGCGCCGAACATTTGGAGTCACCTCTGGGGAGATGGGTTCATGTCGCCCGGTGGCGAGAGAAACCGGGCGATGCTTTTTGGTGATCGCGATATCAATGGAAAACGGCTGCTGGACATCGGTTGCGGGGGCGGTGGCCCCGGTCTCAAGCTGGTCGAGGAACGTGGCGTGGAGCTGGTCGGTATCGACGCCGAGCCCTTAATGGTAGAGGGCGCCCGACGACGGGCTAAGGAGCGCGGGCTCGAGGGTCGCGCCGAGTTTCATCTGGTGGATCCCGGGCCGTTTGGTTTTGCCGACAGCTCTTTCGACATCACCATGAACAACGGCGGTGCGCTCATGTACACCGAAGACAAGTTCTCCATGATCAAGGAGTGTTATCGGGTGCTTAAACCGAGCGGTCTGATCGCCTGTTACGACTGGATGTCGCGTGAAGTCGAGCAAAGCGAGGACTTCGCGTCGGTGGTCGGGGATAAGGTCTTCATGATGCCGCTCGAGCACCACGGCGAGCTCTTACGCGAGGCCGGTTTTGTCGACGTCGAACTCACCGATGACTCCGACTGGTACCGTGAAGAGATCAAGGAGGAATGCCGCAAGATTCGCGAGGACTCCTGGGATGAGCTCTGCGAGCGGTTCGGCGAGGAGGTAGTCGATGACTTCATCAACTTGTGGACCGGTATAGCCCGGATTGTCGGGAGCGGTGAGCTGCGTACGACCTACTTCCACGCCACCAAGCCCTCCTGAACCGGCTGGTCAGAAAGAGAAAACACGCGAGGGTGAACGCCGCCAGGCTCTAGCCTCAGGGTATATTGGCGGACAGCGTCGAAGCTTGGTCAATTCTTTTTTGGGAGCGTGTCATGGAAAAAGACAGCAAGCCTGCAACCGGCGGTTGCCAATGCGGCGCCGTTCGATTCGAAGCCTGCCGGCGTCTCACCGGTGCTTTCATTTGTCACTGCCGCATGTGTCAGCGCTCGACTGCCAGTGCATTCTCCGTCAATGCGCTGTACCCGCGCGACGCATTCAAGCTGACGGGCGATATCCGATGGTATGCCTCCTCGGATATCGCGGACAGAGGGTTTTGCCCTAACTGCGGCACATCAGTGGTGATCCGCTACCACGCGCCGGAGTGGAGCGGGTGGTTTGCGGTTTCGGTGATAGCTCATGACGATCCGGAGTCGATTCCGGCCGAGGCCCACGTGGGGGTTGAAAGCAAGCTCTCCTGGCTCAACGTCGATGACGGCCTGCCGTGCATAACCTACCCCGAAACCTTCCTCGAGGACATCGGGGCGGATGACAACAAGATCTTCCACCTGGTCAACGAGATGAGTACACGCGAACCATGAGTACGATCTCACTCGTGAGAGTGACAGCAGTGTTCCGGGTCAGAAGAAGACGTAGGCCCGAACTATCACGTTCTTACGACACGGCGCATCATCGGGCGTTGTGGGATCCTTGGCCGCGGTGTGGAAGGACCAGCGCGAAACCGACCCGTCGGTCACCGAGTCATAACACTTGAGCATTGAAACCTCGGTTGGGGTCTGCCTGGGTAACCAATACCACTCGTGCTCGGCCCGATAGGTGAACCGCGTGGTTTCGCCCACCCGGTCGTCGTAGATGCGGTAGTCGGTGATGTAAGGCTGGTCGGCGAACGAAGGCCAGGCACAGAGAACAAACGGCCACTGCTGCACCGTCTCCATTGGCTTGGCCAAATTGAGCGACATGAATCGCCGCGACATTTTTTTGTCGGCTTGCGCCTCCGTGTAGTGCTGCTCGCGGCCGAAATTGCGCAGGTTGCGCGTCAACAGCTCGCGGCAGCGCACCCGGCCGCTGTTGTCGTTAAGGTCGTTGTGCACCAGATTGATGTATTCGGTGGTGACCCCCGGATCCTTGTTGTCTTGATCCTCTTCCGCCACTCGGTCACTGCCGTACTCCTTGTCGAACACGTCGTGGTTGTAGACGAGGGCATCGGTAGCACCGGGGAAGAAGTCGAGTAGCAGCTGCTCCATTTCCGGGTAGAAAACCCGCTCCACCTCGGCCGCGTCGTAGAAGTTGTTACATTCGGACTCGCAGTGCGCCAATGACACACCGAGCTTGTCCATCGACTCAGCGCCGTAAGGCGACAGCCCCGGGTGATATTCCTCGATACGTCTCGCGTCGCGCACCACCTGCGGGAAGTAGAGGCATTGCCGTTCGTAGTTATCTTCGTCCTCGGACAGTGCCTGCACCTCGGCAGCGCGCGCCGGGTCCCGCCACGCGGCGTGCGACGAAACCAGCCCATAGGTGGGCTGCTCGAATACCGTGTAACGAATCGGCATGACAAGACCGCCCTCGGGCGCTTTCATGTTGTTTGTCCGAATGTGCGCCACACACTCGTCGTAGGTGCGAAAACCCTCGCCCCACTGAGTTGCAACTGGGCCCGGCGGTGCGTTGCTGATTCTCTCTATCAACCGTTGCGCCGCGCCCTCGGCCGCCTGACTCAAACCCTCCTCTATCGCCGCCGTCGTTCCGCCATCGCCGTTTTGATCAAACGCCATGAAGGACATACCGCCGTTAGCGGCAAAGGGCGGAGGTTGGCCCTCGGTGAGCTGCAGGGTGGGGACATAGATTGACGGTGACGGTGTACCGGTTTCCGCAGTCTGTTTCGCAAGCGGGTCCATATGGTGAATCTCCAGACAGTTTCCTATCAGCCCACCGCGATTGTACCCCCGGGGGCCCCAAAGCTCTATGAGCTGTAGCTCATCCTCTCCACCGCGGTGACACAGGTACACCTGATCACCCTACCTGGGGTCTACACAAACGTCCGACGTGTTACCACTTTGTTACCATGGGCCTGGGCCATTCCACGGCCAAGCTGCTACGAACTCCTGAGCGTCGTGACGAACCGTCGCATCTGGCGCGCAGAGCACCATCAGTCGACAAACTCGTGGAGGACAGTCATGCGGCTCCTGCAAGACACGCCACCCGCCGCGTTTGGAAGGAGCCTCCCGTGTCTGGTCCGGAATCAGCCGGTCGCGTTCCCGCGGGACAGCGGCTCTCGGCGGCCGAAGTAGCGCATGTGAATCTCGTCGCTGAAGAGCTGGCCGGGCTCCGGCTCGTAACTCAGCGTCAGCATGCGGCGCGTTGGCGCGCGACGGACCGGTGCGACCCGGTGGAGCGCGCGGCGGCCGTTGAAGATCGTCAGCGTACCCGGCGGGACAACAAGCTCCTGCACGAGCGAAGAGCGGCCGGCCAGCAGGTCATCGATGAGAGACGGGAGATCCGCCCGATTCCGGATGTCGGGAATGTACTCGAATGCGCCGCCGGATCCCGCCTGGCGGAGCATGATGGTGACCGCACCGTCATTGGAATCGAAGTGCCATCCCAGCTCGTCTCCGGGCGCGTATTCGCTCACCATGCACGATGCAATGGCGTCTGCATTGCGGTAGTAGGGACGCCGTTCCAGCACCTCCGACACGAACCGCGTGAGAGCGTCCCACAGAAAGAGGCAGTGCGGCGGTGATTCGAGAGGCATCTGGTCGAAGCCCGCGCAGACAAGACTGACCCTGGTCTCTTGGCCCATGCCGGACGGAAAGGCGTTGCGGTGATCCAGCCGTCGGAACCCGTCTCGACACAGTCTGTCGGCCTCTTCCTCCATGGCCGCGATTCCCTTGCCGTGAAGGAAGCCGGGCATGGTGAAGACACCGTCTGCGGCGAGGCGTTGGCGTCCCTTGAGCACGATTGCAACCGCTTCAGGGGACGCGATGTCCGCGATCGGATAGCGATCGAGATCGACGAGGTCTCCCACCATGGCGCGATCGGCGCTAGACGACGGCACGGCTGCTTCCGATCCTCGGCGACGGACGTCCGCCATCCGAAAACACCATGACGGCCAATATTTCGTCCGGGCGCGGCGCATCCGCGACCATGACCGTCATCGTGTCAAGTTCGTTGAACGACCAGATCTCATCCTTGTGGGCGAGCGGCACATCGATAGCGGCACCGGCCGAGGCCACCTTGGCAACCGAAGGGATGAGCGCCTCGCCTCCGCCGCAGGCGGCCCGCATGGGCTTGCCCAGTTTGGGATGGAGGATGCCGGCGGCGTGCTCGACCTCGCCATGGACGCCGATGATGGCCGCCTTGCCGTAGGCGACGGGCGCACGGCAAAGCATGCCGACGGCGGCGGCAGCAAAAGTCTCGCCGAATGCAAGGCCGATGTCGGCGAGATCGGCAAGGTCGGTCGCGAAACGCCCGGCCGCGGGGTTGTCAAGGACGGCGATGGCGGCGACGCGTGTCACCGGCTCCGTAGCAGCGTGACCGGCTTCCGAATGGACTGTCTCGGTGATGAAGAGAGACTTGCGGCAGTTCATGGCTCGCCCTCCCCTGATGCGTCAAGCGCACGGCGCACCGCCACCAGGCGCCGCGCCCTCGCGGCCCCGAGCGAGGCGGCTTCATCCTGTTGGTAGGTGTAGATTCCCTCGCCCGTCTTCAGTCCAAGCCGGCCGCCCGCGATCTTCTCCTGGGCCCACGGGCTGACGTCGCCGCGGCTGCAGAGATCGCGGTTGAGATAGCCCGCCACGGAGCCATAGATGTCGAGCCCCGCCATGTCGAGAAGACTCATCGGGCCGACCACCGCCAGCTTGTAGCCGATCCCCCAGTTGACACAGGTATCGAGGTCCTCGGGATCGACCACACCCCGCTCGACAAGGTCGAGGGCCTCGCGCATCACGGCGTAGAGAATGCGGTTCTCGACAAAACCCGGAACATCGCGCTTCACCCGCACCGGGACGAGATTGAGGCGGCGCACGCTCGCCATCATCCATTCGACCGTGGCGGCCGACGTCCCTTCGCCGGCAATGACCTCGACGACGGGAATGATATGGGGCGGATTGGACCAGTGCATGCCCACCACCCGCTCAGGCAAGGGCAGGCCCTCCTGGAGTCTGGAGATGGGAATCCCCGATGTGTCCGATGCAAGCACACAACTCCCGGACACCAGGCCGGCAATCTCCGCCAGGACCGCGCGCTTGAGACCGATCTCCTCGGGCACGTTCTCGATCACGAGATCGGCACCGGCAACAGCGTCTTCCAGGGTGTCCGTCAACGCGATATCGCTCACCGAACCCCTTGACGGAACGCCGAGATCGTCGAGCACACCGCAGATGGCAGGCAGTTTCCGGCGCGTCGCCTCGATGGCCCCGGCGCTCACGTCGAAGCCCCTGACGGTCATGCCGGACCGTGCCAGCACCGCGGCAATGCCGGCGCCCATGGTGCCGAGACCGATGACGGCGGCGATGCTCACGCCCGCCTCCGGGCCAGGCATGAAGGATGGCAGGGACGAGGGGCGGGCATCATCTAGAAGACGGTCGTCTCGAGGATGTCGACACCGCGCTGCCGGTCGACGAGATAGATGAGACCCCGGTCATCGATGGTGACATCGTTGGAGGAGGCGCGGTCCGCTCCCGGTGGCGGCTCGGGCAGATAGTGTGCCACCTCGTGCGGCCGGTAGGGATCGGCAAAGTCCACCAGGCGCAGTCCCTGGGCAAACCAGGCAAAGGGCACCACCGTCGTGCCGGTCAGGCGTTCGCTGGGCTGATGGCATCCGGTCATCGGCTGCTGGGGTTCGCCGTTGGCATCGACCCCCTCGACCTGAAATGTCGAGACGGGAATGGGATTGCCTTCATCGCTGATGTCGTAGACCCAGGTGAATGCGGGCGCCGCCGGATAGAGCTTGGCCACATCCTCGTCGGCCACGATCATGATGTCGCGCCCCTTGAGTTTCATCGGCATCCTCAGGCAGGTGTGCGTGGGATGCGGGAACGACGGGCTGGTGTTGCGTCCGGAGACGAGGCGCGGCCTCGCCATGTCGGAGATGTCGAGAATGAAAAAGCCGTGATGCCAGTAGCTGACGTTGAGACGTGATCCCGTCCTCAAGGGGTGGTGGCAACGGGGCGGCACGTAGTTCGACCAGGGATAGGCCTCGCCCCCGGCCTGCCACTGGCCCTCGAGCCACCAGCGCCCGACTTCCTCGGGCCGGGCCGGATCGGCAAGGTCCAGGATCATGACGATGTTGCCGACATAGCCCTCCACCGTGGGGGAGATGTACGCATGGCGGCCATCAAAGTCGTAGCGGTGAACACCCCTGCCCGCCGTGACCCACTTGGTGACCAGGCGCGGCTGGCGGGGATTCGCCACGTCCCAGATCGCGAGGCCGCCTTCGGGCACCCCGTCCACGCTGCCGAGCCGTTCGTGATTGACGATCATGATGTCGTCGGCGACCCGCACCTTGTGGGAATGCATGCCCTGGGGAAGCTCGATGGTCGCCAGGCACTGCGGCCGGGCCGGGTCGCTGACATCCCAGATCGAGGTGCCGGCGGGCGGGCGCATGTGACCGACATAGAGGATGCTGCCATCAATCCAGACCTGGCCCCCTCCAGGGCAGTCGATGTGGCCAACGCGGTTCACGGTCATGGAGCGAGACGCACGGTTTCGCCATCGGCCGTCCGGCCCCAGCGCTTGTAGAAGCCGAGCCTCCTGAGGGCGGGCTCGTCGCTGGCGACGAAGAGCACGATCGCCGACGACGTCTCGTTGACATGTTCCACCCAGCTGCCGCCGGGCACGGCAAGGGTGTCGAAGCGGCGCCAGTCGTGGCGCTCGCCGTCGATGATGGAGTGACCCGGGCCACCCTCGAAGGGGGCGATCAACTGGCTCGCCGTCTGGCTGAGCGGCAGGGTGCGCTCGCCCGGACGCAGCATCTGGGCAAAGAAGGTCATGGTGCGGAAAACGGGCTCGCCGTCGAGCGGGTTGACGTACTCGACCTTGAGGCCGTCACGGGGATCGCCGTCCTGGTCGATGCTCTCCTCGAGGAATTCCCGCATCGGTTCCCAGCGGTAGACATACATCGGAGACGCCATTCCGGTCCCCCTCACGTGGTCGACAAAGCACGCCCTCAGCCCACCACGGCCGTAAATCTCCCGCGAATACTCGGGCCCGTACTGCGCGGTCTGCCGATTTCTGGGAACGTCCTCTTCCCGGTAGTCGTGCTCGAAGTAGATGGCGTTCATGGTCTCGACGAGGGGGAGATCGAGGACCGAGAGATTCACGGCCGCCTCGTCACCCATGTTGCCGTGGTTGTGCCAGGTGTCGTGCGGCGTCAGCACCATGTCGCCGGGGCCAAAGACGATGTCTTCCCCCTCGACACCGGTGAAATTCATGGCGCCCGTCAGTCCGAAGCGGATGGCATTGGGAGAGTGCCTGTGAGGCGGCATGACCTCTCGGGGGTCATTGAGGCGGTAGGCGGTGTACATGGTCGTCACCGTGGCGCGGCGCGGCGCGAGGCCGGGATTGACGAGGATGAGGGAACGCC
>JAJEHK010000023.1 GCA_022823765.1 Alphaproteobacteria bacterium
TGACGAGCGCTTCGTCGTGAAGGCACGCTATCCACTCGGACATCCTGGGGGATGACAGATCCGCATCCGGTCGTGTGCCGATTCCCCGTGAATGCAGATGTCGCCTGTGACATCCGGGTCTTTGCATCGGACCCGGGAGCCGGCACTGTCACACATGTCATCGACGTTCGCCCGAAGTTAGACAATAGAAAGCCGGTCCTGACAGCCTGATGACACCCGACCCGCGACGGAGTCGACCGGTTGGCAGGTCGAGGCCGGGTGGATCATGGGTCCCAACAACGAGGTCACGCGCCAGATTGTCGGCCGCTGGGCACTGCCTGGAGCGGAGGCCGCGGATTTCGGGAACCAGAAGGTCAACGAGTCCCGGCTTCTCAACGAACTCGACAAGCTCGACGAGAACGTCTGATTCCGTCCGCTCTTCTTCGACATGACCACGGGCTCCCACTGCGAGATCCTGCGCGTCAGACGCGGCGGCGTCCTTGGATGTCATCGTCATCCTTCGCCGGTGCACGGCTATGTCATCAAGGGGAGCTGGCGCTATCTCGAGCATTCCTGGGTGGCACGCGAGGGCGCTTACGTCTTTGAACCGCCCGGTGAGGAGCATACGCTCACCGTCGATGACGCCGAGGAGATGCAGACCTCCTTCTTCGTCGATGGACCCGTCCTCTATGTCGACGATGATGATCAGGCCATCCACGTCGAGGACAATCTGGGACTCATCCGTCAGTGCCGCGAGCATTTTGACTCTGTTGGTCTCGGGGCGGATTTTGTCGATCAGATGATCCGGTGAGACGATTTGCATTGACGCCGAGAAACGGCTATAAGCACTAATAGCAGGAAACTTCGTTTCATCAGAGGAAACAGGCCATGTGTGGAATTGCCGGTATCCTGTTGAAGAATGGGGACAGTGGAATCGATACCGGGCCGGCGCTGATCGACATGCTCGACGGCTGTCAGCACCGGGGCCCGGACTCCACAGGCTTCGCCCTGTACGAGAGTGGCGAGGAAGGCCAGTTGAAGCTGCGGTTTCATGTCGGTTCCGACAACGAGGCGGGTGGCGCCATCGCCTCCCTGAAGCAGGTCTTCGACGAGCACGGAGCCCGGATAATCGAGGAAGAGCGCATCGCCGGCAGCTATCGTGTCGTGGTGCGTTTCAGAGGCGACCTGCAGAAATTCTCATACGCCGTGGAGCACGCTGCCAAGGTGGTGTCGATCGGAGAGAGCCTGGAGATCGTGAAAGACGTGGGCGGCGCCCATGACGTCGATGACACGTACGACGTCCATCTGTTCAGGGGCTCCCACGGCCTCGGACATGTCCGTCTTGCCACCGAATCGGATGTCAAGCCTGAGGCCTCGCATCCCTTCTGGGCCACCGGGTTTGCCGATGTCGCGATTGTCCACAACGGACAGATCACGAACTACTGGAAGATGCGCCGGCGTCTGGAGCGCCGCGGGTTCGCTTTCGCGACAGACAACGACAGTGAACTCATTGCCGTCTATCTCGCCGACAAGATGAACCAGGGGATTCCCCTGAAGGACTCGCTCGCATCGTCCATCGACGACATGGACGGAACATTCTCGTTCCTCGTGTCGACCCGGGACGAGATCGGCTATGCGAAGGACCGGCTTGCTGCCAAGCCGATGATCATGTTCGAGAACGACGATCTCATTGCCATTGCATCCGAAGAGGTCTCGCTCAATCGCCTGTTCCCGGGCCGCGCGCTCGATACCCGTGAACCGCCTCCGGGAAGTTACCGCACATGGTCACGATCGATCTGAAGGACCTGTCGACCCGCGAAGCCAATGAGGGCATTCGCGAGGCGGCGGCCCGAGGCGACACCGTCGAGGTTCTCAATCCCGATGCGCGCCATCACATCGGCGTCGGGGTCATCCATGCGGTTGACATCCATGTCCGTGGTTCGGCCGGATACTTCTGCGCCGGACTGACGGACACCCCCCGCTTTCACATCGAAAGAAACGCCGGCTGGGGGCTGGCCGACAACATGTACCGGGGATCCGTCGTCGTCGGCGGCAACGCCGGCGCCATAGCCGGGGTGGCGATCCGCGGCGCCGAGGTCGTGATCAGGGGCAACATGGGATCGCGGGCCGGGCAGGTCATGAAGAAGGGGACGTTGCTGTGCTGCGGCAATGCCAATTTCATGGCCGGTTACATGATGTATGGCGGACGCATGATCATTCTCGGCGAGTCGGGCGAGCGCCTCGGCGAGGACATGACGGGAGGAGAGATCTTCCTTGGTGGTGACCTGGTGTCACTGGGATCCGATGCCATGGTGACCGATATCGCGGAAGACGAGATTGACGACATCAGGGCCTTCCTCGACCGCTACGAAGTTCCCTTCCGGGGCAGTTTCCGCAAGATCGTGAATGCCGGAAAGAAGCTGCGCTACGGCACGCCGGAACGGCAGGTGCGCTCGATTCCCTACTTCAACTTCTCCGGCGACAGCGATTACTGGAATCACAAGGTCCAGGAAGACGTCTACATCAAGTCCCAGATCGGCCGCTACAGGGTGAGGGGATACGGCGGTGCCCGCGAACTTCCTCACCTGGCCGATCTCGCCTTTGCCAGGGACATCGTTCCGGGTGCCGTCGGCGAAGACCCGGTCTCCAGGGTCAGGATGCACACGCTGATCGGCGGCAAGAACGGCGCCAAACCCCTTGACCTGACGATGCCTGTCCTCATTGCTCCGATGAGCTACGGTGCTCTCTCGCGGTCCGCCAAGCAGGCAGTCGCCATCGCCTCGGGCATGGCGGGAATCGCCGAGAACACCGGGGAAGGTGGCATGAGCGACGCCCAGCGCGATGCGGCAGGCCAGCTCATCTTCCAGATGCTCGGTGGCCGTCTCGGCTGGAACATCCACGACATGAACCGGGCGGATGGCCTGGAGATCTACATTTCCCAGGGTGCCAAGCCGGGGTTCGGTGGTCAGCTCATGGCCAAGAAGGTGACGAAGGAACTGGCCGAGATCCGCGGCATTCCGGCCGGGATCGACCTTCGCTCACCATCACGCCATCCCGACATCCTCGGTGCCGACGACCTTGTCATCAAGGTCGAGGAATTGCGCGAGGCGACGGGCTACCGTCTGCCAGTCAGCGTCAAGCTGGGGGCGGGGCGGATTCACGACGACATCAAGATTGCCGTCAAGGACGGCTTCGACTTCGTCGAGCTCGACGGCATGCAGGGCTCCACCGGCGCCGGTGGCGCCGAGGTGATGGAGTATGTCGGCATTCCGACCATCTCCGCCATCTGCGAGGCTGAGCGCGCCCTTGCGTCCATCGGCCGCCGCCAGGACATCGAGATTGTCCTCATGGGTGGGTTGAGAGACGGGGTCGATGCCGTCAAGGCGATGTGCCTGGGGGCCGACGCCGTGGCGCTGGGGACCGCCGCCATCATTGCCGGTGGCTGCATCGCCTGCATGCAGTGTCACGTCGGCCAGTGCGTCACCGGCATCGCCACCCAGGATCCGGACCACGAGAAGCGCTACAAGCCCGAGATCGAGGCGCAGCACATCTACACCTTCCTGGAAAGCGTACGATGGCAGATCGCGGCCATCACATGTGGACTGGGATATGATGACGTGCGTGGTCCCTGCCGCGATGATCTCGTGGCTCTCACGCCCGAGGCGGCCGAGATCACCGGCCTTCCGCTGTGTCCCGAACGCCGGAATGCAGGGCTTCCCGAGATCGACGCTGCGATGGAACGGGCTCTTCGATGACGGACGCCAATCTTGTACCGGAACAACTCGCGGACGATACCGCCGACCGGCATTTCGTAGCCGCTCCCTGCCAGATCGCCTGTCCGGTCGGCACGGATGCGCCATCCTATATTGCCCACATCTGGGAAGGCAGGTTTGCCGAAGCCTTCGAGGCCATCACGGCGACCAACCCCTTCAGTTCGATCTGCGGGCGCGTCTGCGATGCACCCTGTGAACCGGCGTGTCGGCGTGCCGCAAGCGACGGTCCCTTGCAGATCCGCAATCTCAAACGTTTTGTCATGGACAAGCTCGGAGCCGAATGGGTGCCGGCGGCGGCGGCGGTCACCCGTGAAGAGAGTATCGGTATCGTAGGAGCCGGGCCTGCCGGACTGGTGGCGGCTCACGATCTCGCCGTCGCCGGCTTCAGGGTTGATGTCTATGAGATGACCGATCGTCCCGGTGGCATGATGATCTGGGGCATTCCCGCGTTTCGCCTGCCTGCCGGCACCCTGCAGGAAGACATGGAGAGGCTGGAGGCCCGCTGTCCCGGTCTCACCATCCACACGAATGTTGCCCTGGGCCGGGACATCACGCTGGCCGGGCTCAAGGAACGCCACGATGCGGTGGGGCTCACTATCGGCTCCTGGTGGGGCAAGACCATGGGGATTCCCGGCGAGGATGACGACCGCGTGATCGACGGCGTCGAGTTCCTGCGCCGGGTCAATGCGGGAGAACGCCCCGAGATGCCGGCGACGGTCGTCGTCATTGGTGGCGGCGATGTCGCCATGGATGCCTGCCGCGCCGCTCTGCGTCTGCCGGGATGCGAGGAGGTCAAGGTCATCTACCGGCGTGGTCCGGAAGAGATCCCGGCACGAAAGATCGAACTCGAGGGCGCCATCGAGGAAGGCATCGAGTTCATCTACAACACGCAGCAGGTCCAGGTTCTCGCCGACAACGAGGACCACCTGAGATTGCGCTGTGTCCACACCAGGGCCGGCGAACCGGATGAGGATGGCCGTCGTCGACCCGTGACGGTCGAGGGCTCCGAGCATGACATCATCTGTGGCATGGTCATTGCCGCGGTCGGCCAGTACGGCGCCTGCGACGACCCCGCCACCCGGGACCTCATGTCCGGTGATCGCGTGCGGACCGACTGGGAAACCATGCGGACCGATGATCCGCAGGTCTTTGCGGCCGGTGACGGCGCCTTCGGGGGCTCGACCATCGTCATGGCCATGAGCCATGGCCAGCGGCTTGCCTACTACATCAAGGCGTGTCTCGAAGGCATCGATGATCCTGTTCCCTATCGCACGCCGTGGAGGACGCGGCGTGTGCCGGTGGCCCAGGACCTCAAGTGGGAACTCCTGGGTCTGCACCATCCGCCGTTCCACGGTGTTGGCGCCAATCCGGTGGCGTTCCCGGAAATCGAGTCGACCTACACCTGGGAGGAGGCTCGCAACGAGGCGGCGAGATGCTATCGCTGTGACGCCGAGACAGGCTCGGCCGACTACTCTGTCGCCAACCGGGAAGACATCTTCCTGATGGCGCGGACGAGGCGCGAAGACACGCCGCGCCAGGCCGGCATGCTGACCAAGCGCCTGCGGTCGCGTGACAATCCGTTCCCCGAGGATCGGCCGGCGACCGTCGACGACCTGGTTTTCCTGCCGGCCAATCTGTCGAGACTGGTGATCGACCCCTATCGCGAGGCCTGCAAGGTGGCGACGGACCTGGGGTTCGGGCGCATGGAAGTGGCACAACCCTTGTTCGTGTCAGGCTTTGACAACGCACCGGCGGATGTGAAGCGAGGGGTTGGCCAGGGAATATCGCAAGCGGCAGCGGGTTACATCGGCATGCGCCCTGTCGCCGACGAGGTGCCGTGGTTGCAACTGGTGGTGGAGGGCCAGATTCCGCCGCAGGAGAGCGCCGCGGGCCTCATTCATGTCATCGGTCCACGCTTCGAGGCGCCAGCGAAGATCCGGAGGTTCCACGAGAACCAGATTCTCGGCCTTGCGGTATCCCACCGGAGCGCCCTCGAGGATGCCATCCGTTTCGCCCTCGATCAGGATCTCGACGTCCTGCTGGTCAACGGCAACACCGCCACCGGTCGAGACTGGCCGGAGCTCACCGGCGCTCCCGACCTCACGCTCATGCGCGACACCATTGCCTGCCTGCGTCGTCTCAACATGGAAGAGGAAATCGACATCCTCTGGTTCGGCGGTCTGCGTTCCGGCACGGATGCCGCCAAGCTCATCGCCATGGGCGCCAAGTCGCTGGTCTTTGGCATGACCGTGGCCCTGGCCGCCGGAGCCGAGTTTGACGAGTCCCACCGGCTTCGGTTCGCCCCGGACATCACGGTCGACGAGTGCTCCCGGGCGGTTGCCAACATCCTGAAATCGGCGGTGGGCGAGGCCTCGATGATGGCCCGCTGCACCGGCAAGACCAATCTCCACAACCTGGAACCCGAGGACCTGCGCGCCCTTACACTCGCCACTGCCGAGGCCACCGGACTGGTTCTTGCCGGACACACGTACTGACACGACCGCCTTCAGGATCTTGTGGCGCGGCCCTCGAATGGTTCGGCGTTGAGCCCCCCGCCACCTGCTGTCAGGTTCTCGTGGCGGGGTAGAGATCGATGACCTTGGGGTCGTACCCGCAGGCCGTGATGAAGCGCACGAGATCGCGTGGGTGAAGTGCTGTCGTTCGGTTGTTGACGAGCGGATGCAGGTTGACGGGGTCCGCTTCCATGATGGCGCGATCGATGAAGACAGCGATCTGCTCGTCGGTTTCATTGATGAGAGCGAGGGGGGTCACGGCCCCCGGCTCGACGCCAAGTATGTCGCGCACCCTTTCTGGGCGGGCGAAGCTCAGGCGTGCCGAGCCGATCAGTCCGGCAAGCGCCTTGAGGCCGAGTTCGCGTGATTCCTCGACCACGGTGAGCCACAGCCGCGCCTTCTTGTCCTTGAAGAACAGTGTCTTGCAGTGAACTCCCGGAAGACTGCCGCGCAAGGCGCGGTTGTCGGCCACGGTGTGCACGGGCTGATGTTCGTGGGTTGTGCACGGGATGCCGAGCTCCTCAAGCCTGGCGAGAAGGTCGCCGGGCGTCGCCTTGCCCGGCATCGTCGTCGTCGGTCGGTTCATGGGAGATGCCATCCCGTCAGGTGGTGCAACCAGGTGCCGGCTTTCCGGCCATCGACAAATGTCCTACACTTAACGGGACCTGACACAAGGGTCTCTGGAGCCCTTGTCCATCATTTCTGGGAGGATCCTGGGAGATGACTGATCAACTAAGTTCGCTAACGATCATCTTCACGGAATTCTACTACTGGGTCACAGTCGTCATCATGTTCCTGATCCACGTAGGGTTCTGTGTCTACGAGGTCGGCGCGTCGCGCCGCAAGAATCTGCAACACACGTTGATGAAGAACACGATGCTGATCCCGCTGGTCACCATCACGTTCTTCTATTTCGGATGGTGGATCTATTGGGCCTTTCCCCACTTCCCGCTGATGGGCGGATTTCTTGATGCGCCCTTCGCCGTGCCGTGGTCCGAAGTCATGGGTGCCCACATGGGTGGCTCGGTCACCGTCCAGGCGTCGAGCCTGACGGCGGACGACACCATGTTCTGGTCCCGCATCAACGGGGTCTTCTGGGCAGCGTTCCTGCTGTTCTCATGGACCACCGCGTCCATTGTCTCCGGTGCCGTCATCGAACGCATCAAGACCCAGGCGTTCCTGCTCGCGGTCGTTCTTGTCGGTTCGGTGACATGGATCATCGATGCCGCCTGGGGCTGGAGCTGGAATGGCTGGATGGTGCAGCTGTGGGGCTATCACGATGCCTACGCATCCTCGGTGGTGCACGGCATTGCCGGTGGCTCGGCGCTGGGCATCCTGGTCGTACTGGGTCCCAGACTCGGCAAGTTCGCGGCCGATGGCACGCCTCGCGACATACCCCAGAACAACCCCTGGCTTGTCACGGTCGGGCTGTTCCTGATCTACACCGGGTTCTGGGGGTTCTATGCCGCATGCAACATTCCCATCATCGACTACACCTCCGGTGTCATGGGAGCCGAGGGAGAAGCCTTCTTCACGGCGACCAACATCTACCTGACACCCACATCGCTTTCCGCCATTACCTTCAACTTCCTGATGTCGCTCTCGGGCGGTCTCCTGGCGGGTTATCTGGTCTCGAGGGGCCAGCCGTTCTGGAGTTATTCGGGCGGTCTTGCAGGCGTCATCTGTGCGTCCGCGGGCAACGATCTCTATCATCCGGTCGAGGCGATGATCATCGCCATGGTCGGTGTGTGGATCGCCTACAACATGCACCACTGGGTGGAGAGGAAGTTCAAGATCGACGATGCGGTGGGCGCCGTTGCCGTGCACGGTTACGCCGGTTTCGCCGGAACGGTGATCGCCGGCTTCATGCTCTGGGGCTACCCCTCCAACGTCGCCTACGAAGCGGGAGGCTGGTTCGGCAACACCGACGGTGTGGCGTCCATCAACCCGATCGGTCAGTTCCTTGGCGCCGTGATGATGTTCTGGGTCCTTGGTTTCCTGCCCTGCTGGGTGCTGGCCAAGATCCTGGACGGCCTGGGATGGCTGCGCGTGCCGCGCGAAGTCGAACTTGCTGGTCTCGATACTCACGACTACGGGGATGCCTTCCCGTATCACAGCTATCGGGACACGGCGATGGAGGACATCGACCGCGATCTCGCGAAGAGCTGAGCGGTCCCGGAAAGGAGACAGAAAACCATGTCTACCAATGTTGAAAGCTGGTCCGATGTTGCGTCTCTGGGCGCCATCTATCCCTTCCCGGGAATTGAATGGCTCCTCGTCCTGGCTGGCGTCGCCATCTGGGTGATCTGGCATGTCTGGCAGATTCGTTCGGAAAACTCCGAATACGATGCCGCGGTCAGACACTACAAGGATGTCGGCATGGACAAGGCCCTCGACCATCGAGGGCGCCATGACGCCATGCTCGACTGACGGGCAGTGACATAAGCCAGGGGGCGGCGACCCGCCGCCCCCTGTGATACACGCGACCGGGGGATGGCATGGCGCCATCCCCCGATTGCTTTGGAGAGAAGCCGGTCCAGGCGACGACGCGGGAATCTGGTTCTCCTCAGACGTGGGTTGAGGCGGACGGCTTCGCAAGACCGCAGGCTGTTTCTCTGCAGCAGTCTCCTCGATGGTCGCCGCGGCAGGCCAGTGACTGTTCGGCCGAGGCCCACTCCCCGGTACCTGGCCTGGCAGGGTGACTCCACGTCCAAGTGAGAACTGCTCTATCCCAACAGACAATCGCGACGTTCACAGACGGACCGGCCAGTGGGGTTCGACTTCGGTCCACTCGTCCGTTGAGTCTTGTGGCCATGGCGGCATGGTTACCGCAAAGGCCGAGAGCGCCGTGTCATGGCCGGCGCGGAACTGGAAGGACGTGCCGAGAGGGATTGTCAGGCAGAGACCGGGTGTCAGCATGACGACGTCCTCTTGCGTACCCATGCGGCGCCACATCTCGCCCTGGCCATCGACGATGTACCAGATTTCTTCCACGGTCCGGTGACGCCCGGCGCGCGACACCGCGCCCGGGGCCAGGCGGAAATGTGCGGAGCTGGCGCCGGCGAGGGAGCAGAGGATGCGGACCTCCGCACCGTCGGGAGCGAGCGTGTCGGCGTCGTCCGGCAGTTGCCGGGCGGCGGGACGCCGTTCCTGAGAGTCGCCGGTCACGGGACGATGGGCCAGGCCGAGTCCCCGGAATGGTTGCGGATTGTCATCATGCATGCTCCGGGGCGACCCTTACCATGCCACCTCCGTTTGGAGAAGGAGCGGCCATCCGGGAGTGGAGAAGCGGGTTCCCGGAGGGTATCGTTGTGGCCATGAAACAGGAACTCGATGTGCGAGGGCTCGCCTGTCCCCTGCCGGTACTCAAGGCGCGCAAACGCCTCAAGGAGATGGCGAGCGGGGATGTTCTCGTCGTTCATGCCACGGATCCCGGTTCGCAGAAGGACTTCAGGGCCTTTGCCGAGACCACCGGCCATGCGCTGCTCGCCACGTCGATGGATGCCGGCGTCTACACGTTCGAGATCCGGCGCCGTTGATCCTTGCCTGTCGTTAGCAGGCGGAACTGTCCGGGTTTTGTGGCGCCTCCTGAAACGCCTCCATCCTGCGTTCCTGTAGCCATGCTGCCGTCCGGTTTATCAAGGCACCTCCTCACCGGGACACCCAACCGGACAACTCGTGTGCTACCTAATCCGGACAGATCTTGTGCTACCGACAGGTTGTTGATCATTGCCTTGCTGATTGTCACGCCATGGTCTAGGCTGGTTCCAGTCACTCACGGGGAGCTCCTTGGGAGCTGAGAGATGCCGAAAGGCATCGACCCGTTGAACCTGATCCGGATCATGCCGGCGTAGGGATTGAGGCGACAGTCTTTCCTCAAAAGAAGACACCCTCCCCCGGCACCGGCGCCAAAGGAGGGACCATGTCAAGGACAGTGACCTTTCTGTCGGCCGCCCTGCTGACCATCCTGTCAGCGCGCGCCGACACACTAGATGTCTACACGTACGAGTCCTTTGTCAGCGAATGGGGCCCGGGACCGCAGATCGAAGAGGCCTTCGAAGCCCGTTGCGACTGTACCGTCCGCTGGACGGCGGTCGATGATGCCGCGATCCTGCTGTCGAGATTGCGTCTCGAGGGTGGAGGCGGTGACGCGGACGTGGTGCTCGGGCTCGACACGAACCTCATGGCCGAAACCCTCGACCTCGGCCTTGTCCGCCAGCATGGGCTTGAGGACCTGGAGTTCGATCTTCCCGTTTCATGGAGCGATCCCGTCTTCGTTCCCTTCGACTACGGGTACTTCGCCGTCATCTACGACGATGAGGCGCTGCCTCAGCCACCGGCATCACTCGCTGACCTGGTAACGGGGGGCAGTGGCGCCGATCTCATCATTCAGGATCCCCGCACCAGCACCCCGGGGCTGGGTCTCATGCTGTGGATGAAAGCCGTCTATGGTGATTCCGCCGCAGATGCCTGGCGCTCGCTGTCATCGCGCGTCCTCACGGTCACCGCGGGCTGGAGCGAGGCCTACGGGCTGTTCCTGGAGGGCGAGGCGCCGATGGTGCTGAGCTACACCACTTCTCCTGCCTATCACCAGCTCGTCGAGGGCGAAACGCGGTACCGTGCCGCCATGTTCGAGGAAGGCCACTACATGCAGATCGAGGTGGCTGCCATGGTCGAGGGCACGGACCAGGAAGACCTCGCCCGCGACTTTCTGCGCTTCATTGCCACGCCGGGGTTCCAGGGCGCCATCCCTACCGGGAACTGGATGTACCCGGTCATCGATCTTGGCGACGACCTTCCTGACGTCTTCCGTGAACTGCCCGCGCCTGCCGTGTCGCTGCTGTTGCCGCCGAAGGATGTCGGCGCCATGCGCCGGCAGTGGATCGACGAATGGCTGGAGGCAGCCATCGGAGAATGATGGTCGGTCTGCGGCCCCTGCTTTGGCCCGGAGTGGCGGCGCTTATCGCCTCTCCGGGCCTGGCGGTGCTGGCGCTCGTGGCGCTTCTCGATGCTGCGCCTCCGGGAGAAACGGAACGCCTGCTTGATCGCTACGCGCTCCACGTACTCGGGTTTACGGTCCTCCAGGCGACGCTCTCGACGATCCTCTCCCTCGTGTTCGCCGTGCCCCTTGCCCGAGCACTGGCGCGCCGCCCGGTCTTTCCGGGGCGGGGCATCGTGATTCGTCTTTTCGGCATCCCCCTGGTCTTGCCGGCCATCGTCGCCGTGTTCGGGGTGGTGGCCGTGTGGGGACAGAATGGCGCCGTCAATGCCGCGCTGGGAAAGGCTGGAGTGGCGGGACTCGGTCCGATCTACGGCCTCGAGGGTATTCTCATTGCCCACACCTTCTTCAACATACCGCTTGCCGTGCGCCTGTTGCTGCCGGCCTGGGAGTCCATTCCCGGAGAGACATGGAGGCTGGCGGCACAGCTGGGCATGACCTCCTGGCCAATCTTCCGGCTGATCGAGTGGCCCCGCCTTGCGGAGGTCTTGCCTGGCATTGCCATGCTCGTCTTTCTTCTCACGTTCTCCAGCTTCACCGTCGTTCTGGCACTGGGCGGAGGCCCGGGGGCGGCCACGCTCGAGGTGGCGATCTACCAGGCGCTGAGACTGGACTTCGACATCGTTCGTGCCGTCTTCCTCGCCCTGCTCCAGGTGGTGATCTGCGCCACCGTCGCCATCGTCCTGTTTCGCTTTGCCCGCTTTTCCTGGAGTGAAGCAGGCGCGGGCCGGATCACCATGCGCCCTGATTCCCTCGGCCGGCCCGGCCGCATCGGTGATGCCCTCGTCATCGCCGCCGGCATCTTCTGGGTCGGCGCGCCGCTGGCCGGAGTGGCGCTATCCGGTCTGAACGGGCCACTGGCGGAAGTTCTCGCCCGCCAGGATGTCTGGCTTGCTGCGTTGCGCAGTGTGCTGGTGGGTCTGGGCGCCGGTGTCGTTGCCGTCATGGTCGGCCTTCTGCTCGGCGCCACCTCCTGCGATCTGGCGATGCGCCGCCACCGCCGCCGACTGGCCGATGTCCTTGAGATTGCCGGCAGCCAGACCCTCATCGTGTCACCGGTGGTGCTGGGTGCCGGCCTCTTCGTTCTTCTTCTTGGACATGTCCGGGTGTTCGACTGGGCCCTGCCGCTTGCTGCCCTGGTCAACGGCCTGGTCTCCGTCCCCTACGTGCTGCGGCTCGTCTCTCCGGTCCTGCGCCGCACCGCGGCCCACCATGACCGGCTGTGCGCCAGCCTCGGTCTTGCGGGCATCCGACGGATTGTCTGGCTCGAGGGGCCTCTGGTGCTGCGCCCGCTGGCGACGGCGCTGGCCCTGGCAACGGCACTGGCCGCTGGAGATCTCACTGCCATCGCGCTCTTTGGAACCGAGCGCGAGGCCACCCTCGCCCTGCTTCTCTACCGGGCACTGGGCAGCTATCGCATGGACGAGGCTGCCGTGATCGCACTGCTTCTCGTCGTGGTGTGCCTTGCCATCTTCGTTGCCATCGAGGGCCTCGGCCGTGTCGTCGCCCGGGCTTGAACTCGACGGCATCGTCTTTCGTCAGGGGGGCTGGACGCTTGCCGCCGACCTTGTGGTGCGCCGCGGCGAATTGCTGGCGCTCATCGGCGCCAGCGGCGCCGGCAAGAGTACGCTGCTGTCTCTGGCCGCCGGATTCGAAAGGCCTCTCTCGGGGCGCATTCTCGTCAACGGGAGGGCGGTGACGGACCTTCCTCCGGCATCGAGACCGATCACGACACTCTTCCAGGAGCACAATCTCTTCGCCCATCTTTCGGCTCTCGACAACGTCGCCCTTGGTCTTGATCCCGGTCTCAGACTGACGGCAGCCGACCGGCGAACGGCCCAGGAGGCCCTCTCCCGTGTGGAGCTCGAGACCATGGCGCACCGGCGGCCCGGCAAGTTGTCCGGCGGTGAACGCCAGCGGGTCGCCATTGCAAGGGCACTGGTCATGAAACGCCCCGTGCTGCTTCTCGACGAGCCCTTCGCGGCTCTCGGACCGGCCTTGCGGCGCGCCATGCTCGATCTCGTGTCGAGGCTGGCGAGGGAGTCCGGCCTCACCGTCGTGATGGTCTCCCATGATCCCGCGGACGCCCGGCGCATTGCCGACACGGTGGCGTTCATGGACGACGGACGCATTCTCCTCACCGGGCCAACGGACTCCGTTCTCGACTCCCCGGTGCTGCCGGAACTGGTGCGCTATCTCGATCCCGACTCCGATCCCGGACCGCCATGAACCGCCAGGGCGGCGGCCAGGGCTGACCTTTCAGGGCCGGCGACGAGGCTGCTGGCGAACACCGCGTCAGGATCCATGAACAGCATGTCGATCTCCTCGCCAGCGGGTACGCACGGAGAATCGTCCGATTCCACGAGGTAGTAGACCGGCGTGTAGGGGGCCTGCGTCCACGGGCTGATCAGGGTTCCCGGATCGTGGAGTTCCCGCACGATCCGGATTTCCATGCCGGTCTCTTCCCGGAACTCCCTCCTGAGTGCCGCCTTGGCCGTCTCGTCGTCACCCACTCCTCCGCCTGGAAACTTCCACACGAAGAGTTCCTCGACGTACTCGGCGGCAATGAGGACCTGGCCGTTGCGCAGCAGGACGCCGTAGACACGGTAGTTCTGGGGATGGGTCATGAGGCGGACGCCAA
>JAJEHK010000064.1 GCA_022823765.1 Alphaproteobacteria bacterium
CGGCGCGGCGACTACCTCGGTGGCACCGTCCAGGTCATCCCCCATGTCACCGACGTCATCAAGGAGTACATTCGAGCTGACACCGATCATGCCGACTTTGTCCTGTGCGAAGTCGGTGGCACGGTAGGGGATATCGAGGGCCTGCCATTCCTGGAAGCCATGCGGCAGATGGTGCAGGAACTTCCCCCGCACCATTCGATCCTCATTCACCACACCCTGGTGCCCTACCTGAAGGCATCCGGCGAACTCAAGACGAAGCCGACACAGCATTCCGTCAAGGAACTGCGTTCGATCGGACTCCAGCCGGACATCCTGGTGTGCCGCTGTGAACGGGAGATCCCGGAAGGCGAACGCAGCAAGATTGCGCTCTTCTGCAATGTCCGGGAGTCGGCGGTCATTCCGGCGCTTGATGTCGACACCATCTACCAGGTCCCTGTTTCCTATCACGAGGCGGGTCTGGACCGTGAGGTGCTGAAGGCCTTCGCCATGGATGACGAACACGCTCCCGACCTCGAGTCATGGCGCCAGGTGGTGAAGGGTATCCGCAGTCCGGAGGACGAGGTCACCATCGCTGTCGTAGGCAAGTACACAGGCCTGGCCGACGCCTACAAGTCGCTCAACGAAGCGCTGGCCCACGGGGGCATCGCCAACCGGGTGAGAGTCAGTCTGCGCTGGATCGATTCCGAGGTATTCGAGCGCGAGGACGTGGTAGCCCATCTCGATTCAGTGGATGGCATTCTGGTGCCGGGGGGGTTCGGCTCGCGAGGCACCCGTGGCAAGATTGCAGCCGTCTCCTTCGCCAGGGAACACCGCATTCCCTATTTCGGAATCTGTTTCGGGATGCAGATGGCGGTCATAGAGGTTTCGCGAAACATGGCGGGAATCGAGGGTGCCTCATCGACGGAATTCGGTCCGGCACAGGATCCGGTGATCGGCCTGCTGACGGAGTGGACCGACGGCAACAGGGTCGAGACACGCACCGGCGACGGCGACCTTGGCGGCACCATGCGTCTTGGCGCCTTCGACTGCGCCATCGCCAAGGGTACCCGGGTGGCCGACATCTACCGCAAGGATCTCATCAGTGAACGGCACCGGCACCGCTATGAGGTCAACATCAACTACCGATTCATCCTGGAACAGCACGGATTGGTGTTTTCGGGCCTGTCGCCGGATGGCCAACTCCCGGAAATCGTCGAACTGGGGGATCACCCCTGGTTCGTCGGGGTTCAGTTTCATCCTGAGCTCAAGTCGCGGCCCTTCGATCCGCATCCGCTCTTCGCGTCCTTCATCGAGGCGGCCGTGACACAATCGAGACTGGTCTGAACCATGGTGAGCGGGCGTCATGTGCGTGCCGGATCCGTCACGATCGGCAATGATCTTCCTTTCGTCCTGATATCCGGACCCTGCCAGATCGAGAATCGTGATCACGCATTCTTCGTGGCGGAGCGGCTGTTGACCATGACGACCCGGCGGGGCATCGGTTTCATCTACAAGAGTTCCTTCGACAAGGCCAACAGGACGAGTCTCGATGGCGCACGTGGCGCCGGCATGGACGAGGGACTGCGGATCCTGGATGACGTGCGGTCCCGACTGGGCTGCCCGGTACTCACAGATGTTCACCTGCCTGACCAGTGCCGGGCTGTTGCCGGTGCAGTTGATGTTCTGCAGATCCCCGCTTTCCTGTGCCGGCAGACGGATCTCCTGGTGGCGGCAGCCAGGACCGGCCGGGCAGTCAATGTCAAGAAGGGGCAGTTCCTGGCACCCTGGGACATGGTCCACGTGATAAACAAGATCACGACGTCAGGTAATCCTCATGTCATCGTAACGGAACGCGGCACAAGCTTCGGTTACAACACGCTTGTGTCCGACATGCGGGCTCTCCCGCAACTTGCTGACAGCGGGACACCAGTGGTGTTCGACGCCACCCACTCGGTCCAGCAGCCAGGGGGCAGGGGCAGCGCCAGTGGCGGTCAGCGAGAGTATGTTCCGCTCCTGGCGCAGGCAGCCGTTGCCGTCGGTGTCGCGGCCGTATTCATGGAGTCTCACGAAGAACCGGAACGGGCGCCTTCCGATGGAGCCACCATGATGGCGCTTGATGACATGCCCGCCCTTCTCGACCGCCTGTTGGCGATCGATTCCCTGACAAAGGGAAGAAAGCACTGAAGGCAAGCTGCCAAGTGCAGTTCGAAACCAAAGGTAGTACAACACGCCGCGCCGGCGCCGGCAGGAACGATGAGGGGATGTCCATGACTGCCATAATTGACGTCCGCGGCAGGGAAATCCTTGATAGCCGCGGCAATCCGACAATCGAAGTCGATGTCATCCTTGAAAACGGCGCCAGCGGACGCGCAGCAGTTCCCTCGGGCGCCTCGACGGGAACCCACGAAGCCGTGGAAATGCGCGATGGTGATCGCACGCGTTTTCATGGCAAGGGTGTGCTGAAAGCCATCGATGGCATCAATGGTGAGATCTTTGATGCCGTGTGCGGCATGGACGCGCGCTACCAGCGCGAGATCGATGACTGCCTGGTGTCGCTTGACGGAACCCCCGACAAGGCACGCCTTGGCGCCAACGCCATTCTGGGTGTCAGCCTTGCCGTAGCCCATGCCGCGGCAAGCCAGGCCGGCATGCCCCTTTGGCGTCATGTCGGAGGCCTTGCCGCGCGACGGCTTCCGGTGCCGCAGATGAATGTCATCAATGGTGGTGCCCATGCGGACAACGCCCTCGACTTTCAGGAATTCATGATTCTGCCCGCTGGTGGCAGTTCGTTCCGGGAAGCCGTTCGAGCCGGCTCCGAGATCTTCCATCAGTTGAAGCACACGCTCCAGGCCCGGGGTCATTCAACCAATGTCGGTGACGAAGGCGGATTCGCGCCGCAGATAGCGGATGCCCGGGAAGCCCTCGACCTCTTGATGACGGCCATCGACGGCACGGGATATCGCGCGGGCGAGGATGTCTTTCTTGCCCTTGATCCTGCAGCAAGCGAACTGTGGCGCGACGGGCTCTATGTCTTCAGTGCCGACGGTCGCAAACGTGATTCGTCGAGCATGATCGAACTTTACCGAGATCTCCTTGAATCCTATCCGATCGTCTCCATCGAGGACGGCCTTGCGGAGGATGACTGGGAGGGTTGGCAGGCGATGACACAGGAATTGGGCGATAAGGTCCAGCTGGTGGGTGACGACATATTCGTGACAAGGAAATGCCGACTTGAACGGGGCATCAGGAATGGCGTGGCCAATGCCATTCTCGTCAAGGTTAACCAGGTGGGAACGCTCAGCGAAGCAATGGATACGGTCGCGTGTGCCCACGAGAGAGGCTATCGCACCGTAATGTCGCACCGCTCAGGAGAGACGGAAGACACGACCATTGCCGATCTTGCCGTTGGCTTGGGATGCCGGCACATCAAGACCGGTTCACTCTCCCGTTCCGATCGCACCGCGAAGTACAACAGGTTGTTGAAAGTCGAGGAAGAACTTGACACTGCGGCCTTCTGGTCCGGGCAACCATGATCCGAAGTCCGGCCTTGGACGATCTTGACAGTCTCCCTCGAATTGTGGTTTGTTGGCGCCATGCGCGGCCTGCATGAACGCTTCCGCTCCACCTTTCGTTCATTGCCTTGCCTTCTTGGCATGTTCGCAGTCGTCTACTTTGGTTACCATGCCATCCAGGGTGAGAACGGCATTCTCGCGATCATGTCGCTGGAACAGCAGATCGAACGAGCCGAAGCCGAACGCGTGCGGCTGACCGCCGTGGAGCAGAGGTTGCTGAACCATGTCACGCTTCTCAACCCACCGAGCATCGACCGGGACATGCTTGATGAACAGGCACGCCGGACCCTCAATCTGGCGCATCCCCATGAGCTCGTGATCATGAGAAGCGATGATGCCGCTTTCGACTGAATTCCTGTCCTGTCACCGTTTCGCTCGACCCTGTTGCGGGAGAGCATGATGGACGCTGTACCCGCTGACGATACCGCACTGCTGGTGGACTTTTATCGCACCATGCTGCTGGTGCGCCGTTTCGAGGAAAAGGTAGGCCAGATGTACGGCATGGGGCTGATTGGCGGCTTCTGCCATCTCTACATCGGCCAGGAAGCAGTGGTAGTCGGCATGGATGCCGCCATTCGGGCGGACGATGCCGTGATCACGAGCTACCGCTGTCACGCCCATGCCCTGGTGCGTGGTGTCCCACCCGCGGCCATCATGGCCGAACTGACAGGTCGCGGCACCGGCATCTCGAAGGGCAAGGGCGGCTCCATGCACATGTTCGATATCGCACGCGGATTCTATGGCGGCCACGGAATTGTCGGCGCCCAGGTTCCGCTGGGCGCCGGAATTGCCTTTGCCCAGAAGTACCAGAAGCGTGACAACGTCACCCTGGTCTTCTTCGGTGAGGGAGCTGCCAACCAGGGACAGGTCTACGAGACCTTCAACATGGCGAGTTTGTGGAGTTTGCCCGCGATCTTCGTCATCGAGAACAACCAGTACGCCATGGGAACGGCCATCGGTCGCGCCAAGGCGGGAACGGAACTCTGCCATCGTGGTGAGGCCTTTGGCATCCGCGGCATTCAGGTCGACGGCATGGATGTCGTGGCGGTTCATGAAGCCTCCAGGGAGCTGGTGGCGCGGGTGCGCGACGGCGAGGGGCCAATGCTGGTCGAGATGCAGACCTATCGCTACCGCGGGCACTCGATGTCGGACCCGGTCAAGTACCGGACCAGGGACGAGGTCCAGAAGGTCCGGGAGCGTCAGGACCCTATCGAACAGCTGCGGGTCCGGCTCATCGAGGGCGGAGCCGTCGACGATGCGGCGCTGAAAGCCATTGACAGGGACGTCAAGAAAACCGTGGCGGAGGCGGCTGAACACGCCCAGACAAGCCCCGAACCCGACATCAGCGAACTCATGACCGACATCATGCTCGACGCAGCCGGCAGGAACGCGTAATGGTCGAGATGACGGTGCGTCAGGCCCTGCGCGATGCCATGGCCGAGGAAATGCGGCGCGACGAGCGGGTCTTCCTGATCGGAGAGGAAGTTGCCGAGTACCAGGGCGCCTACAAGGTGAGCCAGGGTCTGCTCGAGGAGTTCGGCGCTGGTCGGGTCATTGACACACCCATCACGGAACACGGCTTTGCCGGTCTGGCCATCGGCGCTGCCATGGCCGGACTGAGACCCATCAACGAGTTCATGACTTTCAATTTCGCCATGCAGGCCATGGACCAGATCATCAACTCGGCCGCCAAGACGCTCTACATGTCTGGCGGCAAGGTCGAGTGCCCCATCGTCCTTCGCGGGCCCAACGGTGCCGCGGCGCGGGTGGCTGCCCAACACTCCCAGGACTTCGCATCGTGGTTTGGCCACGTTCCCGGACTGAAGGTGATCGCACCCTGGTCGGCAACGGATGCCAAGGGGCTCTTGAAGGCCGCCGTGCGGGATCCGAACCCGGTTATCTTCCTCGAGAACGAAATTCTCTATGGCGCCTCGTTCGACGTCAGCGATGTCGACGTCGTCCTTGAGATCGGCAAGGCGACAATCGAACGGTCGGGCCGGGATGTCACCATAGTGGGCTACTCGATCACGGTCAGCCGCGCTCTCGAGGCGGCCAGCATGCTGGCCGAAGATGGGGTAGAGGCCGAAGTCATCAATCTGCGCACCATACGTCCCCTTGACGTGACGACCATTGTCGCTTCCCTCGCCCGCACCAACCGGCTCGTTGTGGTGGAGGAAGGATGGTCCTTCGCCGGGGTCGGTGCCGAGGTGATCGCCGCCGTGTGCGACGGAGGATTCGATCATCTCGATGCCCCGCCAGCACGGGTGTCGGCAGCGGACGCGCCCTTGCCCTATGCTGCCAGCCTGGAGCAGGCGGCACTGCCCCGGGCGGACCAGATAGTCCGGGCGGTGCGTGACGTCTGCTATGTCTGATCGCGGCTGAGGGAGACCGACATGCCGATCACCATTACCATGCCGCAGCTTTCTCCCACCATGGAGGTGGGCACACTGGCGCGGTGGCTGGTCAGCGAGGGGGACAGCGTCGCTTCGGGCGACGTGCTCGCCGAGATCGAGACCGACAAGGCGACCATGGAAGTCGAAGCCATCGATGATGGAACCGTAGGCCGTCTTCTGGTCGCCGAGGGAACCGAGAATGTTCCGGTAAACCAGGCGATCGCCCTCATTCTGGAAGAGGGCGAGGAAGCTGTTGAGCATGAACCCGACAGCATTGATGTTGCCCTGCCACCAACCCGTGCCACGCCGGCGGAAGCTGGTTCCCGGCCCGAGACAGCCGACGGGCGCGCAACCGGCAGCCGAAGAAAGGCCGTCAGTCCCCTTGCCCGCAACATGGCGTTCAGGGCGGGGCTGTCGCTTGATGATGTCACGGGCAGCGGTCCCGGGGGCCGCATCATCAAGCGCGACGTCGAGCAGGCGTTGAAGGCGGGCAAGCCCTCCCAACCGTCGGCCACCGCAAGCACCTGGGAGGAGGTCCGGGTGAGCGGCATGCGCCGCGTCATCGCCGAGCGCCTGCAGGAGGCAAAACAGACCATCCCGCATTTCTATCTTTCGCTGGACTGCGACATCGATCGGCTGCTTGAGGCACGGCGCGAGATCAATGCCGCGGGACATCGGGTTTCCGTGAACGACTTCATCATTCGGGCGCTTGCACTGGCCCTCAGAGACGTTCCGGACGCCAATGTTCAATGGGGAGGAGATGTCATCCGGCGATTTGCTCTTGTCGATCTCTCCGTGGCCGTTGCCGTCGATGGCGGGCTCGTGACCCCTGTCATCCGCGACGCAGCCTCCAGGGGTCTCCTCGACATCGCGACCACCATGCGGGATCT
>JAJEHK010000318.1 GCA_022823765.1 Alphaproteobacteria bacterium
GGTCCGGCAGGCCAGGAAAGTACCCGGCATCGGGCGTTCTCCCGAAGACAGGGGGTCGGGCGAAGGATCAGTATCAGGTCGAACCAGTCGAGCTCCCCTGTTCAGGGCAATGAAAGGTGTCGAAGGACCTTTCCAATTCCACTGGCATTGAGTTGTCGCGCCTGTGGCGAATTCTCGGGTATCCTTACGCCAGCACTTGCAATCCACACGTATCGACGATCCTTCGCGGTCGCATTTGTCATCCGCAGCAGGCGCTCGGCGTCACTCTTCAACCATTTTCGAAGCCATCGCAGTTTTCGCAGGACCGCCGATACTTCCCTTGTTGTCGCGGAATGCACCCCGATCCACATTACCTGTTCGGGCCCGTTCTCTGGCTTGTAACCAATTCCATAGTCCCATCGCGGTGCGCTTGCGTGTTCAGGCTCCCTCGCCAGAGCCTCGTCCAGGTCAACGCTACCGGAAAGCCGACGTGGGTCTCCGCACGTCACGTGCCTGCGATGCCTGTGTTCCAGGGCTTGAATGCCCTCGCGATATGCGCCGTTCACCGGGGGTGACGCATCCTTTACGGCGTCCCTGAAGCTCATGAATTTCGGGTCGCGACGCGGTTAGACACTTCGGCAACGATTTCTCCAACATGTCCCGAGAACTCGGTGAGACCACCCCACCCTCCTTCGGCCACATCATCCGAGCCGGGATCGAGGTCCGATATGTCTTCGACCGTTCCCCCTCGCTTGAAGTAATAGGTCTTGAACCTGCTCCTCAAGGCAGCATCGGCAAGCTTTCGTGTCTTCTCTTCCGACGTTAGGTCAAGGAGCCTCAAGACATCCTGAATGTTCCCGTTGTTCCCCTGGAAAAACCGGATCGCCCAAATCACATCGAGCACGTGGGGCGAATGGGTCGAAATGCACACGCGATATCCACGCAGTCGCAATTCCAGGAGGAGATTGATAACGGCTCCGATGGCGTTTGGATGCAGACCCGTCTCCGGTTCCTCGATAACTACCCATTCAAGGGCATCGCGCCTTGGCACCCTGGACGGCGGAAGAAGCCAGTACAGCCCCAGCAACAGCGGAACAAATTCACGTTGCCCGGCAGACCACACGAGGTATGGCAAGGGAAGGCCATCGCTCGAGTCCAGAACCAGTCGACCCTGTTGCCCTGATGTGTCTGTACGCAGTCCGAAATTGCCGAAAATATGTTCTTCCACAGGCCTTCTTAGTGCAGACGCCAATCGGTGTTGGCGAGGGAACACCTCTTCATCAACACCAATTTCGTTTTGTACGATACCATGGAGTTTTTCGCTGAAATCACGCAAAACGAATGGATCTCCTGCTCTGTAGTCCGTGAACGGCCGAGTCAAGCCTTCGCGTAAACTCATAACTCGTTGAGCAGGGATATAGAACAGTTTTTCCGGAGAGTTGGTGCGGCCCGGCCGCGCATAGCTCGCCAGATCAGTCGGTTTGCGCGCGTTCCCCAACAAGAGTCGGCTGTTTTCCTCCGACCATATGGACGCCATGCCTTCTCCGAAGTACAAGTCAAGGAACCTCTGCGAATAGCCGCGTTGCGCCAATCCGAACCGCTTCATCGTCGTGTGTATCGCAGGTTTGTCGACAAGCAGTTTCAGCAATTGCAGAAAGATACTCTTGCCGGTTGCCTGCGGTCCGACAAATATCGTGACGTCTCCGAAGCTGATGTCGGCATCAACGACTGGCCCGATCAGGTTTGCGCGTATTCGCTCAACCATGGTGCGATCGCCCTCGACCTGTCAGCTTCTCTTTACCGTGATTGCCATCAGGAGATAGCCGTGCCAACGGCGTCCCTCATCCCGACCGGAGACATGCATCCTCTCCTGGATCATGCCGGATGGGTCTCAATCCAACAATGCGGACGTCTTGAGAAGGGTCATTCTGCCGCTTCATCACAGGCACAGGGCCCGATCGTCCAACCCATCCTGCAGCGTCATCGCGGCCCGATCGATCATGCCAGGCGACCGTGCCGGGGTCGCCTCGCGCCCGGGTTCTCGCAATAGCTGGAAAGCACTGATTACCGCGCTTGCCGAGCGTGCTCGGTGCCATCGGCCTCGCTGGTGATGCGGGCAGGGAATTCCGGCCTCTGCCGCGTGAACTCCTCGTTCGTGGTAGCGATAAACCCGCCAGTCCGGCGCTCGGGGGCATCGGGATCAACAAGCACCTGAAGCACTCAGGCCAAATCGCCACATGCGAAAGCAGGTGTTCGGTCGACCGGGACTGGTTTCACTCGTCGACGGCCGCTGCCAACGGGGTCGCCGATGTCGTCTGCGACACGAGGGTGCGCTTGCAGGCACCGTCCAGAATCATGCCGCATCGTTCGTTCCGCCCTCCAGTTCATGAACCGCGAGCCTGAACCGTGATGGCCGGTGCGACCCATGATCGGGAGGCCGCTGCACTGTTCCGCTGTGCAAGCAGAGATTCGGCGCTCGTCTTGGCCGAGGTCCGTCAAGGTGGTGGCGAGCCCGGGCAAACGGGCAGGCTTTTCCTGCAGTGCGGTAGCCGTGCCATCGGGCAATGGCGGTGGAACTCCCGATCCGGGAATACCGCGGTCGCCGAAGACGGTGGTGACCGGGTTCCGCTTTGTGGTGGCACCAGTTCCTTTCATTCCTGTAGACCCGTTGCGTTGTAGATCTTGAGCGCGAGCGTCCGTTCACGTGCCGGGCAATCAGGCCCCGAAACCAACGCCGGGAGAGTGTCATGGCCCGCGACCTGCCGAATATCCTGCTAATCCAGGCTGACCAGCTCAAACCCCAGCTTCTGCCCGGATACGGCGGACCGGCCGTGATGCCGAATGTCGGCCGGCTGTGCGAGGAAGGAGTTGTGTTCGCCAACGCCTACTGCAATTTCCCGCTCTGCGCGCCATCGCGGTTCTCGATGCTGGCGGGCATGCTCCCGTCGCGCGTGCAGGCCTTCGACAATGGCGCGGAATTTGCCGCCGCCACGCCGACGACGGCGCATTACCTGCGGTTGGCGGGATACCGCACTGCGCTTGCCGGCAAGCAGCATTTCGTTGGCCCGGACATGCTGCACGGCTTTCACGAACGTCTCGTGCCCGAGCTCTATCCGACCGACTTTCACTGGACGCCGAGCTGGGACGAGGTGCGCATGGAATCGAACAACAATTCCAGTGGCGTCATCCGTTCCGGTATCACGTCCCGCAGCATGCAGATGGACCATGACGACGCGGTGTTGTCACGGTCGGTGGAATGGCTGAAGCGGGTCGCGCGCAGTCCGGAGCGGCAGCCCTTCTTCCTTTCGGTGTCGTTCACCCACCCTCACGAGCCCTATTTCGCGCGGCGCGAACACTGGGA
>JAJEHK010000147.1 GCA_022823765.1 Alphaproteobacteria bacterium
ACACCGTCGCTCACCAGTTCACCGACCGCCGAGACATCCGTTGTGACCACCGCCAGGGCCTGGCTTTGCGCTTCGATGAGGACGTTGGGAAGTCCGTCACGATCCCCGTCACGGGCGATGACAGGCGACAGGACGAAGAGATCGCCGGTCCGGAGCAAGTCCAGGATCTCGTCCTGGCGCCTGGCACCGAGCCACGTGATCCGCCTGTCCAGGCCCGATCGGGCGGCTGATTCGACAAGGGAGGAGAGAAGCGGCCCATCGCCGACATGGGTGAGGTGCCAGTGGAGGTCGCGAGGCAGCAGGGCCAGTGCGGCAAGGAGCGTGCCGTATCCCTTCTTCTCGACGGGCCGTCCCACCGTGACAATGCGCACGGGATCGTCCGGATTGCTGCCATCGCGGCTCGACGGGGCACGAACCGGTGACGGCCATCGCGCCTGATCGATCCCGTGATAGACGAGTGAGACACGTCGTCCCGGAACCAGCGCTTCGAGCCAGTCACGGTTCGTTGCCGTGCAGGTCACAAGCCAACGGCAGTCGGAGATCTTGCCCGCTAGTTCGCGGCAGGGTGTGGTGTAGATGTCCTTCGCGTGAGCCGACGCCGACCACGGCAGACCGGTCATCATCGCCGCATAGCGGGTCACCGATGCCGGGGTGTGAAGAAAGTGGGCATGAAGATGATTCACGGCAGGCGCGATCTCCGTGGCGACCACACAGGCCTGGCCAAAGCGCCGCACGCGGTTGCGGGTCGGGTCCCGCCAGAGATCGGCAAGCCAGTGCCGTCTTGCTGAGGCGTAGCCGGGCAGTTTCCGGGCCCGCCTCCAGGCCCTCCAGATTCGTCCGGGTTCCTCGTGAAGATACTCCGGCAACCAGGTGACCGGCGCCCGCACGGCATCGTGGATCGCGTGGCGGTCCCCCGTCGTCGGATGGCGCAGGGAGACGATCCGGATCTTGAGCCCGCGCTGCTCCAGGGCCAGAATCTCCTGGGCAATGAAGGTCTCGGAGAGTCGGGGCCAGCCCTTCACCACGAAGGCAACGTGACCGGGCACGCTTCAACGGCACCCGGCAGGAGCGCCGGTATCGGGCGCAACATCGGCGAAGTAATCTGTCGCGGACAGCGGACGTCTGGACAGTTCCGTCATGAACAGCAATTCCCTTCCCGCTTCCGGGGACACTCCCGGACGGCGCACCATGATACGCAATCTCGTCGTGCTGTTCGCGGGCAATGCCGTGCTTGGTGCCCAGATGCCCATGCTCAACATCATGGGAGGGCTTGCCGGGGCCTACGTGGCGCCGGTGCCAAGCCTCGCCACCTTCACCATTTCCCTGCAGATGCTGAGCGCCATGGTCACGGCCACCCCCCTATCCCTTCTCATGGGTCGATTTGGCCGCCGCGCCGGATTTCTCTGCGGTGCCGGATGCGCCATGGCGGGAGGCTGGCTGGGCGCGGTGGCGCTCTTCGAGCGGGACTTCATCTACCTCTGCCTCGCCCACGTGTGCTTCGGCGCCATGCAGAGCAGCCTGTGGTACTTCCGCTTCGCCGCCGCCGATGCCGTCCACGGGCCGTGGAAGCCCAAGGCGATCGCCATCATCACCGGCTCGGGTCTGATCGCCGCACTGCTCGGCCCGGAAATCCTGATCCACACCCGGGACTACTTCTTCCCCGTGCCCTTTGCCGGCGCCTATGCGGCCATCGTGGTCATCTGCCTTGTCGGATGCCTGCCGGTCCTCTTTCTCGATCTTGCCAAACCTCCACCGCGATCACGGACAACGGCTCAGCCGCTGGGCCGGGTCCTTGGCAGCCCGCCGGTGGTGACCGCCATCATCTGCGCCACCGCCGCCCACGCCATGATGGTATTCGTGATGACGCCCACAGCCCTCGCGATGGCTGACTGCGGGCTGTCGACCGATCAGTCCGCCGACGTGGTGCGCTGGCACGTCGTCGCCATGTTCGGCCCCAGCTTCTTCACGGGATCGCTGATCGCGCGCTGGGGATCGCGGCGCGTCATTGCCATCGGTCTTGCCCTGCTGGCCACGGCGGCCCTGGTCGCGTGGTCCGGCGTTGCCCTGGAGAACTTCTATCTTGCCCTTGTCCTGCTCGGGGTCGGCTGGAACTTCGGTTTCATCGGATCGACCAGCCTCCTTGCCGAACATGTCCGGCCGGAGGATCAATCCCGGGTACAGGGGCTCAACGAGACTCTCATCGCACTCGGGGCTGCCATTGCGTCCTTTGGCTCAGGCGCTTTGACCGTGACCCTGGGCTGGTCGACATTCATCCTCACCTCGATGCCGCTCTTCCTCATACCGGCGCTGTGGCTCGCACGGAGTGCGCTTGTCCACCGCCGTGCAGCCTGACGATCAGCCCTGCCGGCGCAGGGCGTGGTGCCGGGATGGGCTTGTGCGGCTTTCGGCGAGATGCATTCCGACCAGCCGATTGACATTCTCCAGGCCATCGAGAAGTCCCGGAACCACAATCTGGCCTGGACGGCGCTGCTGCGGGAGTTGGCGAATCGCCGTCGCCATCGCATCGGCCCGGGCAGAGGCGTCTTCGGTCAGCATGGAGACGAGGCCGAGTTCGCGGGCACGGCTGGCCCGGATGATCTGCTCGCGGCGCGGCGCCTGCCTTGGAACGATGAGCGCCGGCTTGTCGAATGACAGGATCTCGCAGAACGTGTTGTAGCCCCCCATGGCCACCACACCTGCCGCCCGCGCCATCAGCGATTCGAGGTGGGTTTCGAAGGTGATGGCCGACACCCGGTCAAGACGGTCGACCCTGGCCTGGAAGTCGGTCTTGACCTCGGGTTGCATGAACGGTCCGAACACGACCAGAGCCGGCAGTTCGGGCGCCATGGCGCACTCGTAGGCCGTCAGGACCCGATCGACCAGGAGATCGCCATCGCCTCCGCCACCTGTGGTGACCAGGACAAAGGGTTCCTCGATACCGTCCGGAAGTGCCGCTTCAGGGCTCAACTCGGGCACCGTACGCTTGAGATATCCGGTGTACACCACCTTGCGGCGTACCGAGTCCGGCATCTCGATCTCGGCAAGCGGGTCGTGAATCTGGGGCAGGCCATAGACCCAGATCTCGTCGTAGAGGTCGCTCAGGGCCGGCACCGCGTTCTTGCGTTCCCACTCCGGCTTGAGGAGCTCGGGATCATCCATGACGTCACGCAGACCGAGAATGATCCTGGTGCCGCGCTCCTTGAGCATGTCGATCGTCTCGCGGACCTCGCCGCGCAGTCCGAGGGGCTCCTTGTCGACGAGGAAGATGTCGGGATCGAAGATCTCGGCGGTGTGCCGCATGATGGAAGCGCGCATTGCCATGGTCTGCTCGATGCCGAGCATCGGATTGAGCGGCGAGTACTCCCCGTTGCGCAGCTTGATGACACCGGGAACCCGCACGAAGTCCACCCGGGCACGAAAATCGAAGCTGCCGAT
>JAJEHK010000157.1 GCA_022823765.1 Alphaproteobacteria bacterium
CTGGCGGGTTGCCGTCATCACCATCGATCCCTCCTCGATGAGGAGCGGCGGCTCCATCCTCGGCGACAGGACCAGGATGGAGCGCCTGTCGCGCCATCCGCTGGCGTTCATCCGCTCGTCGCCGTCGCGCGGTACGCTCGGCGGCGTGGCGCGGCGCACACGGGACGTCATCCGGCTCGTGGAGGCGGCAGGCCATGATCTCGTGATCGTGGAAACCGTCGGCGTCGGCCAGTCGGAGGTGGCGGCGTCGGCCATGACCGACATGTTTGTCGTACTCATGGCGCCTGGCGCCGGCGACGGGCTGCAGGGAGTCAAGCGCGGCATCATGGAACTGGCCGACCTCGTGGTCGTCAACAAGGCGGATGGCGATCTTGCCGGACTGGCGCGCCACATGGTGGCGGATTTTCGTCAGGCACTCTCGCTCCTGCGCCCGGGACGGCCCTTCTGGACCACGCGGGTGATGCCCTGTTCAGCACTCACCGGAGACGGTCTCGATGATGTGCGAGGCGCCATCGATGAATGGTTCGACGCCGCCGGCCCTCACCTCGGTGATGAACGCCGCAGGCAGGCCGTCGAGGCCATCAGGAACGAGGTCGCCGACCTTGTCCTGGCACAACTGATGTCAGGGAGCAGCAACAACGACCCGTCCCTGACACTCGCCGACGACGTGGCCTGCGGGCGCCTGTCGCTCAGGACCGCCGCAAGGAAGATCCTCGACAACCCGTGATCGGGACTGCGCTGCGTCCTCTGCCCCCGAGCGTGGTTGATCATCGGTGTCATTCCCCTGGCTCCAGGGGTGGCCTCGATCCCGGTGGTGTTGCTGATACGATAGGCGTCGTCTTCGATGACGTCCGGGAGGGATTGTGATGGAAGTCAGTCACGAGGCACGCCGCATCCACGCATCGTCAATCGTGATCGACACGCACGTCGATACCGTGGTGCGCTGGATCGATCTCGAAGAGGACCTCGGCGTCGAAACCGGGAACGGCTACATGGACTTGCCGCTCATGAAGCGGGGCAACCTCACGGCATCCTTCTTTGCCTGCTGCGTCGGGTTCCACCACGTCGCCAGGGGCACGGCGATCCGTCGCGCTCTCGACATGATCGACGGCGTCAAGGAGATCTGCCGGCACTATCCGGATGATGTCGAGGTGGCCCTTGGCGCTTGTGACGTGCGGCGCATTGCCGCAGCGGGCAGGCTTGCGGTGATCATCGCGATCGAAGGCGGGCATGCGATCGACGACGATCTCAGGGTTCTGCGCCAGTACTTCGATCTGGGCGTGCGCTACATGTCGCTGACCCATTTCAACACGCATGGCTGGGCCGATTCCGCGACCGATGTGGCACGCCACGACGGATTGAGCCCGCTCGGCCGCGACGTTGTCGCGGAGATGAACCGGATGGGCATGATGGTCGATGTCTCGCATGCGTCAGACAAGGTGTTCCACGACGTGATCGAGATGTCGAAAGCGCCGGTGATGGCCTCGCACTCGTCGATGCGGGCCCTGGTCGATCATCCCCGCAACATGTCCGACGACATGGTTCGGGCCGTTGCCGAGAACGGCGGCATCGTCTGCGTGACGGCATGGCCCGAGTACATTTCGCGGCGCTACTGGCAGGGGCTCGAGGACGTTGCCGACCGTCGCGCGGGACGCGGCGGCGCCAACCGACGAGCGAACGCATCGGGTTCGACATCGGCCATCTCGGACCTGATGGCGATGGCGAGCGGCGACGGCGCCAGCGGTTACAACGTGCTGGTCGATGCGGAGATCCCGTTTCCATCGCTCGACGACCTGCTCGCTCACATCGATCACGCGGTCGAGGTCGCCGGCGTCGATCATGTCGGCATCGGTACCGACCATGGCGCCGTCCGCTTCGACCTGGTGGACCTCGAAGACTGCTCCAGGCTTCCCGTGCTGACCGAGGCCCTGGTGCGTCGCGGCTATGGCGAGGAGGACATCCGCAAGATTCTCGGCGAAAACGTGCTGCGGGTCATGGAAGACGTGATCGGTTGCTGAAGGCGCGATCGCTTTCTGCTGCAGCCGCAGGAGTTGACCCGAAGCCGATGGCGCTATAGGTACGGCCTCGCACTGGAGTTCCGGAGCCGAAGAGATGTCGCGCACATGTTCCCTGACCGGCAAGTCCGTCATGTCGGGAAACAACCGCAGCCATGCCGAGAACAAGACCAAGCGGGTGTTCCGGCCGAACCTGGTGAGAGCCAGCCTGTGGTCCGAGACGCTCGGCGAGCGGGTGCGCCTGCGCATTTCCGCCAACGCCCTGCGTACCGTCGAGAAACACGGTGGCATCGATGCCTTCCTGATGCAGGAACGCGACAGCCGGCTGGCCGGTCCGGCGCTGAAGCTCAAGCGCCGCGTCGCGAAGGCGGCAGCGCGCCGGAACGCCAGCGCCTGACGTTCCCGTCATGACACGCCCGGCCGCCGCCATCGTTGCGATGTCGGCGGTCGTTGTCGTTTCGAACCTGCTGGTTCACGCTCCGATCAACGACTGGCTGACCTGGGCCGCCTTCACCTATCCCTTCTCGTTTCTGGTGACGGATCTTTCCAACCGCGCCTTCGGACCGGCGCGCGCCGCACGGGTCGTGCTGTGGGGGTTTGCCGTCGGCGTCGTCATGTCCGCCGTTCTTTCGGACTGGACGCCCTTTTCCATGCCGCAGGCGTTCTCGGAGAAGGCCCTTCTGACCGCGGTGGCGTCCGGTTCCGCCTTCCTCACGGCACAGCTGCTCGACATCCTCATCTTCCGCCTGCTGCGGCGGTCGGCCTGGTGGCGGGCGCCTCTCATCTCCTCGGCGGTGGCCTCCGCCGTGGACACCCTCATCTTCTTCTGGCTGCTGTTCGGCGTCTTCTTCCCCGAATGGGGACTCGACTGGGTGAGCTACGGCGTCGGCGACTACGCCGTCAAGGCATCGATGGCCCTGGCGCTCCTGGTGCCCTACCGCGTGCTCATGGCGCGGTATGCGCCGCCGCCAGCCGCCGCCTGAGGTCGTGCCGTTCCGGGACGACGGGAGCGGGTGGCCGGTGTTTCCTCGTCGAACAGCGACGCGAGTTCGCCGAGCACGGTGCCGCCGAGCTGTTCGACATCGGTGAGCGTGACGGCGCGGCGATAGTAGCGCGTCACATCGTGACCGATGCCGATGGCAATCAGTTCCACCGGCGAGAGCCCCTCGATCCTGTCGATGACCTCACGCAGGTGACGTTCCAGATAGTTGCCCGAATTGACCGAAAGCGTGGAGTCGTCCACCGGGGCGCCATCGGAAATCACCATGAGGATGCGCCGCTGCTCGGGACGGCCGATCAGCCGCTCGTGGGCCCACAGAAGCGCCTCTCCGTCAATGTTCTCCTTGAGGAGCCCCTCGCGCAGCATCAGGCCCAGACTCCGCCGGGCGCGCCGCCAGGGCATGTCCGCAGACTTGTAGACAATGTGGCGAAGGTCGTTGAGACGGCCAGGCGTGGCAGGCTTGCCGGACGCCAGCCACTTCTCGCGGCTGCGGCCGCCCTTCCAGGTGCGCGTGGTAAATCCGAGAATCTCGACCTTGACGCCGCAACGTTCCAGGGTCTGCGCCAGGATGTCCGCGCTCATGGCGGCGATGCCGATCGGCCGGCCGCGCATGGAGCCGGAGTTGTCGATGAGGAGCGACACGACCGTGTCGCGGAATTCGGTCTCGTGCTCGATCTTGAAGGAGAGCGGCATCAGGGGATCGACAACCACCCGGGACAGTCTCGCCGAGTCGAGAAGTCCCTCCTCGAGATCGAACTCCCAGGCCCTGTTCTGCTGGGACATGAGCTTGCGCTGGAGTCGGTTGGCGAGACGAGACGTGACACCGCGCAGATGGGCGATCTGCTGGTCGAGCTGGGCTCTCAGGCGCGCCAGTTCTTCGGGGTCACACAGATCCGTGGCGTCGATGACCTCGTCGAATTCCTGGGTGAACGTGCGGTAGAGGAACCGGTTGCTGGCCACGTTCAGGGGATCGTCGGCGCGTTGCATCTCGCCGGCAGGGTCGGTGTCGTCGGTACTGGCCGACATCATCTCCTCGTCCTCCGATTCCCGGGAATCGGCCTCCATGGAGTCCTCGGACATCTCTTCCTCGGCGCTGGCCTCGGACTGGGATTCACTCTCTCCGTCGGCCTCCGCCTGTTCGGGATCGGCCTCGTCGCTGTCATCCTGGTCCTCGGGTGCTGCGTCCGCCTCCTCATCGGGGAGATCGAGATGGCGAATCAGTGTGCGCAGGGCCTCGGCAAAGGCAGCCTGGTCACCGATGACCTCGTGAAGTGAATCCAGTTCACTGCCGATTTTCTCATTGAGCCAGCCGCGCATGAGCCGGGTGGCCTGAGTCGCCGACGGTGGCGGCGCAACGCCGGTCAATCTCTCGCGGACAAGAAGGCCGATGACGTCGGCCAGCGGCGCATCCTCGCGCTGCTCGATGCGGTGCAGCCCCCTCGTGCGACAACGTTCCTCGAGCACGGTCTGGATGTTGTCGGCCACACCCTTCATGCGCATCGCTCCGATGGATTCGCAGCGTGCCTCCTCGACGACATCGAAAATGGAGCGTCCGAGCTCACTGGCCGGACGGCGACGGGCATGGGTCCGGGTGTCGTGATGACGCAGCTTGAGCGCCAGGGCATCGGCTTCGCCGCGCGCCATGGAGACGGCATGCCGGTCGAGTTCCCGCGGCAACTGCGTCAGCCGCACCGTCTTGCCACTGGCCCCAGGCTCCCTGACGCCGAAGCTCACCTCGAGTTCGGGTTCACGGGCCATGGCGCGCATGGTGCCCGCCACGACCCTTCTGAAGGGTTCAGCCGGGTTGCCGTCCTGTGTCAGGGGACTTCCTCCAAGGCCTCTGGAGACCTATTGAGCCGCGGTTTCTGCGACGACGGCCTCGTTGATCTCGGATCCGAAACAGCGCTGGTAGAACTCCGCGACCTGCGCACGCTCGGTTTCGTCGCACTTGTTGAGGAAGGTCAGCCGGAAGGCGAATCCGATGTCATCGAAGATCTCCGCATTCTCCGCCCAGGTGATCACCGTCCTGGGCGACATGACGGTCGAAATGTCGCCGGCGACGAATGCGCCGCGCGTCAGCTCTGCGACGGCCACCATCTGGACTATGGTCTCCATGCCCCGCGTGGTGGCGTAGTGCGGCACCTTGGAGAGGACGATCTTCTCCTCTTCCTCGTGTTCGAGGTAGTTCAGGGTCGAGACGATGGACCACCGGTCCATCTGTCCCTGGTTGATCTGCTGGGTGCCGTGATAGAGCCCGGTGGTGTCGCCGAGACCGACGGTATTGGCCGTGGAAAACAGGCGGAAGGAGGGATGGGGAACGATCACCCTGTTCTGGTCGAGCAGCGTCATCTTGCCCTGGACCTCGAGCACCCGCTGGATCACGAACATCACGTCGGGACGGCCGGCATCATACTCGTCAAACACCAGGGCGACCGGATTCTGGATCGCCCAGGGCAGGATGCCCTCGCGGAATTCGGTGACCTGCATGCCGTCGCGCAGGATGATGGCGTCCTTGCCGATGAGATCGATCCGGGAAATGTGGCTGTCCAGGTTGACCCGGATGCACGGCCAGTTGAGGCGCGCCGCCACCTGCTCGATATGGGTGGACTTTCCGGTGCCGTGGTAGCCCTGGATCATCACCCTGCGGTTGTGGGCAAAGCCGGCGAGAATGGCCAGCGTGGTCTGCGGGTCGAAGACATAGGCGTCGTCGATATCCGGAACGTGTTCGCCACGGCTCGAATAGCCCGGCACCTCCATGGAGGTGTCGAGGCCGAAGACCGACGCAACCTTGACGGTCATATCGGGGGCGCCCTGCGGAAGCAGGCTGGTTTCGCTGGGGTTCTTCACGGTCTCACACGTCTTGATTGTCTGCCGGTCCGGATACCTCGTTGCTGGGACAGATGACCACGTCATCGTCACCGGGATCCGGATGCGCCAACAATGGCATGGCCGCGGGATGGCGCGCAAGGGACCTTGGCCGGCAGGATGCCTGCTGCCGGGGCCGCCTTCAGTCGTGTCCGGAACCGGTGAGGTGCTGGTAGGCCCAGATGACGTCACGCAGCCGGCCATTGGCCTTGCCGCTGCCGCCGTTGATGTCCGGGTGGCATGCTTTCACGATCTTCTTGAATCGCCTGCGGATGGCGGCCACGTCAGCGTCCGGTCCGATATCGAGAATGGAGCGAGCCTTGCGTTCCGTAGCCGACATCGCCGCATAGCGCGCTGCCGCCGGATCGCACGTTCCGTCCCCGGCGACGCCGAAAACGTCGCGGACGCCGTCACCGGTCCACACCCTGTGGAGATGGTGCGGCGCCGACGCAGGCCATGTCGGCCGGTGCCAGGAAAGGTCGGCGTGCTGCCAGGCCTCGATGGCCTCCTTTGACCAGCCTTCGAAGAAGTTCCACGAACGGTTGAATTCGCGAACGTGCTCGAGGCACAGGTACTGGAAGCTGTCGGTCCTGTCAGGCGCCACGGGCGCGCGGTGCTCCCCGGGGCGTTCACACCCGGCGCGGGAGCATACCCTCTCGGGAGCGTCCTTCCTGCTCGACCGTCGCAACATGACACCAGTATAGGATGACGCGGGCACCGGCGGCCACAGGGCCCCGCTGCCAATCCATGACCCGGCCTCGGGGTCTTCGCTTGCGCATGGGTGTGGAGATGGCTGCAGCACACGAATCACCCCTGCCGCCTGAGCCGGGGACCGTTGACAGGGCAGATCGTGCGCGGCCTGATTTGGCTACCTAATCACGGCATAAGAAGATCATATTGCCGGGCGCCGACGGTATTGCGTATCGTATTCGATCCATTCTGGACTCACAGTTGAAACGGGTGATCACGATGACAGACGACATGCTCCATGTGATGAAGTGGCACAACGGCGACAAGGAGTATTCGCCGTTTTCGGACGCGGAAATGCAGCGCCGACAGGACGCCATCCGTCAATGGATGTCGTCCGAGGATGTCGATGCCGTACTGTTCACCTCGTATCACTGCATCAACTACTACTCCGGCTGGCTCTACTGCTACTTTGGCCGGAAGTACGGCATGGTCATCGATCACGACAAGGCCGTGACCATCTCCGCAGGCATTGACGGAGGACAGCCCTGGCGGCGGAGCTATGGCGACAACATCACCTACACGGACTGGCGTCGCGACAGCTTCTACCGGGCAGTGAAGGAGCTCACCGGCGGAGTCAGGCGGATCGGCATCGAGTTCGATCACGTCAGTCTCGATTACAGGCGCCTTCTCGAGGAAGCGCTTCCGTCCGTGGAGTTCGTCGACTGTGCACAACCCTCCATGTGGATGCGCACCATCAAGTCCGCGGAGGAGATCGAACTCATCAAGGAGGGTGCGCGAACCTGCGACATAGGCGGCTGGGCGTGTGTCGACGCGATTGCGGCCGGTGTTCCCGAGCACGAGGTGGCCATCGCGACGACGGACGCCATGGTGAGGGAGATCGCCAGCAACCACGCTTATGTCGAGCCCATGGATACCTGGACCTGGTTCCAGTCGGGGATCAACACGGATGGCGCCCACAACCCGGTCACCAACAGGAAGATCGAGTCCGGAGACATTCTGAGCCTCAACGCCTTCCCGATGATCTTCGGTTACTACACGGCCCTGGAGCGTACGCTCTTTTGCGACCACGCATCGGATGTCCACCTGGATCTCTGGAACAAGAATGTCGCCGTGCACGAGAAGGGACTGGAGCTCATCAAGCCGGGTGCGCGGTGCTGCGACATCGCCTCGGAACTCAACGAGATGTACCGGGAATGGGATCTCTTGAAGTACCGCTCGTTCGGGTATGGCCACTCATTCGGCGTGCTGTGCCACTACTACGGTCGCGAGGCGGGCGTGGAACTGCGAGAGGACGTCGAGACCGAACTCAGACCGGGAATGGTCGTTTCCATGGAACCGATGATCATGTTGCCGGAGGGCCAGCCCGGAGCCGGCGGCTACCGGGAACACGACATCCTGGTGGTTGGCGAGGAAGGTGCCGAGAACATCACCGGTTTCCCCTACGGGCCCGAACACAACATCGTCAGGAACTGACGAAGCCGGGAGTGAAGGGGGTAGAGGGCCGTCGAATCACGATCGGCAGACGGTTGCGCGGCCGTCCTTCAGTTCGGCGGGTCCGCAAACTCCTCGTTGAGGGCGCGGACGATGCCGTCCGTGCAGACCTGAAGCAGGATCTCGCCCTTTTCCCTGGTCGCGTTCTTCGGTGACGAGAGCGTCCCGCTTGCGGGGACCCATTCAGGTCTGACCGGGTAGACGTCGTAGGGCGGAAAGCTCGCCGGCGGGTGGCCGATCGCCTTGTCCATCCAGACGAGATGGGGGAACAGCACGAGCATCAGCGACGTTTCGAGAACGCCACCGTGCTCCAGGTCCCAACCGGTGAAGCCCTCCGGGTACAGTTTCTCGATGGTCTCGTCGTTCACGAAGTCCCAGTACGACAGCACGACGATCTTCACGTCCCTGACGCCGTCCCATCTGAGTTCCCGCAGGGCGATGTCGACGCCTTCGATGATGAACCACGAATTCTCGAAGTGACCGTTCATCAGCGCGATGTTGCGAACGCCGTGACGCGCGAATTCCTTGATCACGTCCTTGAGAGCGTTCACCAGCGTTGCGCCGTCGAGACTGGTCGTGCCCGGGAGGTGATTGCCGCCGCCTGACTTCGGATGGGACTTGTAGCCATAGGTGAAGGGCTGGGCGACCAGTGCCCCGGTCCTCCGGGCAACCCGCTGGGCGAACTCGTTCGGCAGCAGCACGTCCACGTGCATGGGCATGTGATGTCCATGCTGCTCCAGCGCCCCGATCGGTACGATCAGGGGCGTGCGACCGTCCCGCATCCTCCTGTCGTACTCGGGCCAGGTGAGTTCGTAGGCAAGAACGGTTGCGTCGTCCATATCGCGTCCTCTTCAATGGTCCTGAACGTCGTGCCGCATGAATGGGCTTTCCGATCGGCGCCGCTAAACTTATAGTCGCGATGTACATATAAGACATGTTCCAGGCCCGTGTAAGCCTTGACGACGTTGGGGGGATGGGAGTTGTCCGACCGAATGAGACAAAACCTCCCGATGGAGCTTCTCCGGACTTTCGCGACCGTCATCGATCTTGGCAGCTACACGCGGGCGGCGGAGGTCCTGAGACGGACGCAGCCTGCCATCAGCCTCCAGATCCGCCGTCTTGAAGAGATCACCCAGACCAAGCTGATCACGAACACTGGGCGCGAAACGCGCCTGACGGAGGCGGGAGAATTCCTCATGGTGTATGCCCGCCAGATCCTCAGCCTGAATGACGAGGCGCTTTCCCGCACCGCCCGGCGGGATGTCGCGGGCCAGCTTCGGGTCGGTTTGCCCACCGACTACGCGGTGGCATTTTTCCAGGAAGTGCTGACACAGTTCGCGAAGCTCCACCCGGAAATCACGTTCAAGATCCAGTGTGAACTGAGCCGGGACCTTCTCGACAGCCTGGAACGGGATGCGCTGGACGTCATCATCGCCATGACGAGCGAGCGTACCGAGCGGAACCTGGCGCGCGAGTGGGTTGAACGGCCAATCTGGGTCACGGCCAGGAAAGGCAGTCCGCACCGGCAGTCTCCCGTCCCGCTCGTCGCTCATCCCGAGGGGTGCGAGTACCGCAACCGCATGACGCAGGCATTGAGCTCAGTGCACAGGCAATGGCGGCTGGCCTATTGCAGTCCCGGAGTGACGGGTCTGCAGAATGCGGTTCTTGCAGGACTGGGCGTGAGTGCCCTGACGAAGAGAACCTACCTCACCGGAATGAAGACGCTTGGCGAGAAGCACGGATTTCCGCCATTGGCCGAGATTCACGTCGGACTCTACTGCAAGCACGTCAACCAGACCGATGCGGTCAACCGACTCGTCAACTTCGTCGTCGGAAAGCTCGATGAGGCGGTGGAACCGGACTTCAAGCCCCGCCACTGGCGCTGACGTTTCCTGCGTTCCTGCGGCAGGTCCGAATGAGCGGAGGATGGACATGCGAGTCTCCGGCGTCACCCGCGGGCAGGGTGACGACGCACCAGGTTCAGTGTTCGCGCAACGATTCGTCATTGCGGCTATGCCAGGCCCTTCGCCACCGTCCTTCCGCAGGGCCTCTTCACTCCGCGAAACCGGATCCACGTCTTCCCGACTGTCCAGGTTCTCCTCGATAGGGCTCCGCGTTCAACGGGACGGGCCTCGAACAAGACCTGCGAACATCGAGGTCCGGTCCTCAGGTCCGACAGGAGCCCCGTTGCCGCATATCATTTGCAACACTTATGCCTCCATAAGCTCAATCTATTATTCGGAACCTTCAACCAACAGCTATAGTTTGGCGAAACCGGTCGAACGCACTCGGCTCGGCCTCGGTATGGCTCCAGTCCTACCTGATGAAACGCACGTTTCGTTACGGCAGTTGCAAACTGTGCTGCCGCGCCCACCGAAGGCCTCGCTGACGGCGAGATCATCTTGCTCGTGTGGGAGGGTCATGCGGTTCCGAACGTCATTGTTCCTTGTCGGGACGGGGTGCACGATCTCCGCGATGCGTGTCGGCAGCGGTGACGATGAAGTGGAACACCGCTTCAGGTCGCAGGAGATGCGGTTCGGGTAACATTGAGGACGCGAGTTCAGGGATGTGATGGAAACCATGGCGCACCGCTCATTCGAGTATCTCAGACCGGAGACGGTCGAACAGGCAATCGAGATGAAGGCTGCCCATGGAGCCCGCGCCCGATACTGGGCTGGCGGAACCGACATGATGCTTCTGTGGAATCGCCGCGAAGTCGCGTTCGACTACTGCATCGATCTCACCTACGTACCGGCGCTGAAGTACATCGAGTGTTCCAACGGCACGTTGAGGATCGGCGCCATGGCAAGTCTCGACGACCTCGATCTCAAGTCGGATCTGGGCCCGCTGGCGGGCACCCTGGGTCATACGGCCCGTCTCATGTGCACGAAACAGACCCGCACGATCGCCACGGTCGGGGGCAACATGTGCCATGCATCGCCGTCGGCCGACCTGACGCCGCCGCTCGTCGCCATGGGCGCCCGTTGCAGGCTCCAGGGCCCCGACGGTGAACGCACCATGCTGCTGGAGGACTTCCATCTCGGTGTCAACGAGAAGGCGCTCACGGACGCCGAGATCCTGACGGAGATCCATGTTCCGGACGCCGACGGCAAGGTGGCGGCACGCTATGACCGGGTGGCGCGGACCGTGGTCGACATCGCCCTCGTCAGTTCGGCCGTGTTCCTCAAGGCGAATGACGACAACCGGATCGAGAGAGCCGGGGTGGCGCTGGGTGCGGTGGCGCCGTCGGTCATACGCGTGAACGGGGCGGAGGAAGCGTTGGTGGGGTGCGATGTGAGCGAGGTGAACGACGGCGTGACGGCAGCTGCCGGAGAGGAGGCCGCCAGCGCGGCCAGGGCCATCTCGGATATCCGCGCCAGCAAGGAATACCGCAAGGACATGGTCGCGACGCTGACTGCGAGGGCCATTCGTCAGTGCGTCAACAGTCTCGAGGAATCTGCGTGATGATCAGATTGAACGTCAACGGCCAGTCCTTCGATGTCGACTGCAAGGCCCACGAGACACTTTCGGACGTGCTGCGCAATCAGCTCGGCCTCATCGGAGTGAAGGTCTCCTGTGCGGAAGGCGAGTGCGGATCCTGCACGATCCTGGTGGACGGCATCCCTGCCACGGCTTGCCTGATGCTGGCGATGCAGGGTGAGCGCCACGAGATCACCACCATCGAAGGCATCGGTACTCACGACGAACTGCATCCCATCCAGGA
>JAJEHK010000239.1 GCA_022823765.1 Alphaproteobacteria bacterium
GACCGGCATCCGGACATCACCCTGTTGGTGGTCGACGACATGGTGCCCGACGCCAAGGTGTTCGCCCATCCGGCGGCATTCGACCTCTTGCGCCATCCCGCCATCCTCGACGTGGTGGAGGGCATCCTCGGGCCGGAGATCGTCTCCGACCCGACCAGCGCCTGAAGATTCCCGGTGGAGATGTCGCGACAACATGGCATCGGGATCTTGCCGGCCTACTGGACGAAGCGCTGGAGTCCGGCATCCTGAGCGTCCGGGTCGCCCTGACCGACGCCACGGTGGAGCATGGCTGTCTCCCGGTCATCCCCGGCAGTCATCGTCACCGGGATGTCACCCCGATCCGCCATGTGATCGATGTTCCAGGAGAGTCGAACACCATGGAGTACGCTCTCGCATCGGGCGAGTCGGGAGGGATTACCGGTCTCGCCTATCTTTCCGACCTCGCCGCGTTCGCCGAGTGGTACAGGCAGCAACCCGAGACGATCCACGTCAGCGTCATCACCGATACGTTCCGGCGGCTCAACATGAGCATGCACGGCGACGATCCGGCCGAGTACCGACTGCCCGCAAGCGAGGAGCTGGCCGCACAACTCCTGCTGCTCTACGAGTTGTCACTTCCCTTCGGCCTGGATCTCAACAACCAGATCGACGTCGACAGGTCGGCAACCCGCATGACGGTGGCGATCCAGACCCTCTCGTCCAACGAATTGATCGCTCTCGACCGACGCGCATTGCGATGGCTTGAAGACAATGCGCCGAACATCGCCCGCGCCGAGAGCGCCGGCGGCGCCTTGATGTTCGCCTATCTCGGTCAGCGCAACATTGTCGCGATGCTGCTGGCGACCACGATCGCGCTTGTCGGCATTTCCCTCGTCCTCATCATGGCGCTCAGATCCTGGCGCCTCGGACTCTCGAGCCTGGTCCCGAACCTGGTTCCCGGCGCGCTGGGCTTCGGCATCTGGGGGTGGGCGGTAGGAGAAGTCGGGTTCTCGCTCTCAATGGTGACGGCCATGACGCTCGGCATCGTGGTCGACGACACGGTGCACTTCCTGAGCAAGTACCGCAGGGCCCGGCACGAACTCGGCCATGCGTCCCCCGATGCCGTACGCGTTGCCTTCCATACCGTGGGTCGCGCCCTGGTCACGACATCCCTTGTGCTGGTGGCTGGCTTCCTGGTGGTCAGCTTCTCCAGCTTCGAACTCAACGCAAACATGGGCAGGCTCACCGCGCTGGTCATTGCCCTCGCACTCTTGGCCGATTTCTTCCTGCTGCCCCCGCTGCTCATGAAGATCGACGCGGACCCGGGCACAAGCGCGCCCGTACGACCTCGGCACCGAACCTAGCGACGCCCGCACGGTCGGACCCTGGCGAAGGCCCGGCAGGTCATCGCAACTCGGGCTGCGCTCGCGGAGGAGCAGAAGGACAGTCGACCCAACTCCCTGCCGAACAGGCCCGATGCCGTGCCAGTCACGGAATCGCCAAGCAGAATGCAGAGATGACCTGACAGGACTCCGGATCAGCCGCACTGGGCCTTGTGGCGCAGCAGATGGTCGGCGAGAACACAGGCCATCATTGCCTCGCCCACCGGGACGGCCCGGATGCCGACACAAGGATCGTGGCGTCCGGTGACCCGGACAGTCGTGTCAGTCCCCTCATTGGTGACGGTTTGACGCTCGTGAAAAATGGAACTCGTCGGCTTGACGGCGAAGCGCACGATCAGCTCCTCGCCGGTGGAAATGCCCCCGAGAATGCCACCGGTCCGATTTGACAGGAATTCCGGGCCGTTCTCGCCGGAGCGCATTTCGTCGGCTGCCTCCGTGCCCGGTGTCGACGCCAGGGCGAATCCGTCACCGATCTCGACTCCCTTGACGGCGTTGATGGACATCATGGCCGCCGCCAGGTCGCTGTCGAGCTTGCCGTAGATCGGACTTCCCAGGCCCGCGGGGACGCCCGAAGCACGAATCTCGATGATGGCCCCCGCCGACGATCCCTCCTTGCGGGCTCCGTCGATATGGTCCGCCCAGCGCGGCGCCATCGAGTTGTCGGGGCACCAGAAGGGGTTGCGGCCGGTTTCTTCCCAGTCCCAGGCCGATCGGTCAATGGCGAGGGGGCCGATCTGGACCACCGCTCCCCGGATGACGACCGCCTCTCCCAGGACCTTGCGGGCGACGGCGCCGGCAGCCACGCGCATCGCTGTCTCCCGGGCACTCGCCCTCCCGCTGCCTCGCCAGTCGCGGATGCCATACTTCACGTCATAGGTGTAGTCGGCATGGCCCGGACGCCAGATCAGGGAGATGTCGCCGTAGTCGCGGGAACGCTGATCGACGTTCTCCACGGTCATGGCAAAGGGGGTGCCGGTGGTCATGCCCTTGAACCAGCCCGAGACGATCGACACCCGGTCCGGTTCGCGGCGCTGGGTCGTGTACCGCGATGTTCCGGGCCGGCGGCGATCCATCCAGTGCTGGATCTCGTCCTCGCTGATGGGAATCCGCGGTGGCACGCCATCGACCACGCAGCCGATGCGGGGTCCGTGGCTTTCTCCCCAGGTGGTCACCCGGAAGACCTGCCCGAAGCTGTTCGATGCCATGGTTCAGCGAACGACGGAGATGTCCGGCGCCTTCGGGTTCTTCATGCCGACGACGTGGTAGCCGCAGTCGACATGATGAATCTCGCCGGTGACCGCCGTGGACAGATCGCTGACGAGATAGAGAGCGGCCTGTCCGACCTCGTCGATGCTGATGTTCCGGCCGAGCGGCGCATTGAGTTCGTTCCACTTGAGAATGTAGTGGAAGTCTCCGATCCCGGAAGCGGCGAGGGTCTTGACTGGGCCGGCGGAAATGGCATTCACACGCACGGCCTGCTCACCGAAGTCGGCAGCGAGGTAGCGCACACTTGATTCAAGGGCCGCCTTGGCGACACCCATGACATTGTAGTGCGGCATCCAGCGCTCGGCGCCGTAGTAGGTCAGGGTCACGAGGCTGCCGCCATGAGGCATCAGATCGGCACTGCGCCGGGCAACGGAGGTGAAACTGTAGCAGGACACGTCCATCGTATGCAGGAAGTTGTCGCGCGTCGTGTCCGCATACCGCCCCTTGAGCTGTTCGCGATCCGAGAAGGCGATGGCGTGCACCAGAAAGTCCATGGAGCCCCAGGTTGAGGCAACGCTCTCGAAGGCACTGTCGACACTGGCATCGTCCGTGACGTCGCAGTCGATGACAAGGGTTGCGCCGACCGCCTCCGCCAGGGGCTTGACTCGCTTGGCGAAGAGGTCGCCCTGATAGGTGAATCCGATTTCCGCGCCGGCGGATGCGAGGGCACGCGAGATCCCCCAGGCGATCGACCGGTCATTGGCCACACCCATGATGAGGCCGCGCTTTCCAGCGAGGAGCGGACCGACGTTGGTCATGGCGTACCCGGGTTCAGTGACGACAGGACAGTGATCCTACACATTACCCGGTGCCCCGGCCACGGACTCATGGTCCTGGAGGAAGCGCGGGAACCGGGCAGGACCGTTCAGGTTTCGACGATGACCCATGTGCCGTCCGGCTGGCGGCAGGCCGTGCCATAGGCCTGATGTGTCTCGCCGCCGATGGTCACCGTGGTCTGGTACTCCCTGCAGTAGTTGCCGCTCTGATCCTGGCCTTCGCGCTGCGCTGTCACAGTGCCGTGGTTGCCCGACTCCGGGTTGCTCCATGTCACCTGGCTGCCGACGGGCGCCTCGTGCGCCTGCTGCTGGGCCTGTGCCGCGTAGGCCTGATCGGCCCTGTCAAGCGACGCGCCGATCTCGGAGCCAAGCCAGGCACCGATAACACCACCCACCGCCGTTGCGATGATCCGGCCGCTCCCACTACCTACCTCGGAGCCAAGCACCGCCCCACCAATTCCTCCGAGGATGGTTCCGGCGGTTTCCTTGTCTCCCGCCGTCCGGGAACACGCCGGCAGGGCGAGAGTTGCGGCGAGCAAGACCACCGCGATCCTGACTGCAATCATGTCATCTTTCCTGGTGATGATTGAACCAAACGGGACACCGGTTGCCATCCCGTGGCGGATACCGGACCATCTTGTGTGATTTGTCGCCCGAGGTGAAGAGCAAACAGCGATTCTCTGGATCATGAACGACACCGAATGCCCCTTCTCGATCTTCGCGCGCTGGTATGACGCGGCCCGTCAATGCGGCCTGCGGGAGCCCGCCGCAATGGCGTTGGCTACCGCCGATGCCGCCGGTCAGCCCTCATTGCGCATGGTGCTGCTGAAGAGCCACGGACCGGACGGGTTCGTGTTCTATACCAACCTGGAGAGCCGCAAGGGTGGCGAACTTGTGGCCAACCCGAAGGCAGCGCTGTGCTTTCACTGGATGCCTCTCGAGCGCCAGGTCAGGATCCAGGGCAGGGTTGAAAAGGTGAGCGATGAGGAAGCGGATGCCTATTTTGCCAGCAGGCCGAGGGACAGCCAGATCGGCGCCTGGGCCAGCGACCAGTCGCGACCCATGAAAGGAATGCGTGACCTGGAGAAGAACGTCGCCCTCATGGCGGTGAGGTTTCATGTCGGTCACATTCCCCGCCCGGACCACTGGTCGGGCTTTCGCGTCGTGCCCCATCTCATCGAGTTCTGGCAGGCCAAACCCTTCCGCCTGCACGAGCGCACCCTGTACACGCGGACCGGCGATGACGGCGACTGGCAGGTGACGCGGCTTTTCCCCTGACCGGTTGCGGCGTGGAAGGTTGGGGCCTTCCGCTCTACACTGGCACGGGGAGGATCCGGAGGGACATCATGTCGATATCGAAGATCCTGGTCGCGGCGACCGGCACCGAGGACGGCCTGGGCGCTGTGGAAACGGCACTTCTTGTGGCCGGGCGATTCGATGCCCACGTCGAGGTCGTCAACGTTCGACGCAATCCGCGCGATGCCGTCGCCTTCATGACCGAAGGCATGACCGGCGCCGTCATCGAGGAAATCGTCTCGACCGCCGAACAGGATATCGAGCAGCGGGCCGACTTCGCCTCGGCCGCTCTGAAGGATCTCGCAGACAGGCACGGCATCGTGATTTCCACGCGAGCCCCCCGGCAAGGGTTTTCCATAACCTTCGTGCAGCAGGAAGGGCGCGAGGACGAAGTCATCGCCGAACGGGGACGACTGTCGGACCTGGTGATCGCTCCCCGGCCGACATCCCATGGTGACGCCAAGGAGGAGGTGGTCGCCGAATCCGTGCTCATGGAGTCGGGAAGCGGCCTGCTCCTGGTGCCGCCTGGCCATGTCAGCGACCTCAAGGGCAATGCGGCGATTGCATGGAATGGCAGTGCGGAGGCCGCGCGCGCCGTGCACAGGGCCATGCCGCTTCTCACCGAGGCCGAGGAAGTGACCATCATGGCGCCCGAGGAAAGTTCCATGCGGGGCCCGGGCCCTGACGCCCTGACGGAGTATCTCGCCCACCACGACATCAGGTGCCATGTCCACAACCTGCCGACGAACTGGACCAACATCGGCCACACCCTGCTCGACATCGCCCGCAGCGAGGACGCCAGGTTCGTGGTCATGGGCGCCTTCAGCCAGGGCAAGCTGAGGCAGCTCATTCTCGGCGGCGCCACGCGGTTCATTCTCAATCATGCAGACCTGCCGGTGCTGTTCACACACTGAGGCCGCGCCGTGAAGACCGTGATCGTCACCGGGGCCAGCCGCGGCATCGGACACCGGACGGTCATCCGGTTCTACGAGGAAGGCTGGCGAGTCCTGAGTTGCTCGCGCGACGACATTCCGGAGGACCGACGCGTGGCGGATTCGCCACATCACCATTTTCCGGCCGATCTCTCGGATGAGAAGAGTCTCGAGTCCTTCATCGCACGCGCCAGCCACATCATTGGAGACGGGCCTGTTCACGCTCTCGTCAACAATGCAGGGGTCTCTCCGAAGACCAGCTTTGCCGAACGCCTCGGCACCCTCAACGGCAGCCTCGACCACTGGCGCGAGGTCTTCGACCTCAACTTTTTCGCCCCGCTCATCCTTGCCCGGGGATTCGCCGCGGCGCTGCACCGGGGCAAGGGCACCATCGTCAACGTCACGTCGATCGCCGGTCACCGCATCCACCCGTTCGCGGGCAGTGCCTACTCGTGTTCCAAGGCGGCGCTGTCGGCGCTGACCCGGGAAATGGCTGCGGAATTCGCCCATCTCGATGTCCGGGTGAACGCCGTGTCGCCGGGTGAGATTGAAACGGCGATGGTGTCGGAGGACTATCAGGACCTGGTGCCGCGAATTCCCCTGGGACGCATGGGCACCGCCGACGAAGTGGCCGGCACGATCGTCTATCTGTGTTCCGCCGATGCCGCCTTCGTCACCGGCACCGAGATCATGGTGACCGGCGGACAGCACCTCGTGTGAACCGGTTCGCATGCGCCGACGCCGAACCCTTCCCCGACAACAGACAATGGATCATGCCTTTGCATCGCAGCGACCGTCGCCAATAATGGGAACATGACACACGCGACCACGGAAAGCCTGGACGAGATCTGTCTCGCTGAACCGGCATTCTGGAGACGGCCCGACAAGCACGACATCCTTGCCCGGTTCCGCCGCGAACGACCGATCGCGCTGCAATCGGTGCCGGGCAGCGACACGACATACTGGTCGCTCACCAGACACCGCGAGACACGCGACATTACCCGGAACGCCAAGCTTTTCCTGTCCCATTACGGGACCGGCATGACCACCATTGACGGCCCCGAGATCGCCTACGACATCGCCGGCATGGTCAACCGGGACGCCCCCGTTCATCCTCGTCTGAGAGGCATCCTGGCCAAGGTCTTCACGCCACGCATGCTGCGAGACCTCGAAGATGACATCGCCGCCTCGGCTCGCACCGTGATCGGAGAGATCAGCGAGCGCGGCTCTTGTGATTTCGCCAGCGACATCGCCAGCCGCATGCCCACCAAGGTGATCTGCGACATGCTTGGCGTCCCGGAGGGCAGCGACCGCGACGAACTGGCCCGCCTCAGCATCGTGGCCCAGGGGTACGGCGATGAACTGGGTGCCGACGAAGAGGAATCAACGGCCGCCTTCTATACTCTCAACGCCTATGGCGAAGAGACATGCCGCGCCCGGCGCAAGGCGCCAGGCGATGACCTTGTCTCGATGATGATCGCCGCCGAAGTCGACGGGAAGAAACTCCGCGACTATGACATCGGCATCTATTTCCAGCTTCTCATTACCGCCGGAATCGACACCACCACGAGTTCCCTGGGTCAGGGGCTGGGTTTTCTCGCCAGGCATCCGGACCAGTGGCGTTCATGGCGCGAGGACTACGATCGACTGGCGGCGACGGCGATGGAGGAGATCGTCCGGTATGCGACCCCCGTGGTGCACTTCGGCCGAACGGTAGCCCGCGACACCGAGATTCTCGGCCAGCGCGTGGCCGGCGGCGAACAGGTGGTGTTCTGGTATGTTTCAGCCAACCGCGACGAGACCGTGTTCGACGACCCCCAGAGCTTCGACATCAGGCGATCACCCAATGATCACGTCGGCTTCGGCGGCGGCGGCGTTCACCACTGCCTGGGCATTCACCTCGCGCGGCGCGAGATGTATCACCTTTTCAAGGTTCTTTTCGAGACGCTTCCCGACCTCGAAGTGGATCTGGACGGCATGCAGGAGATCAACGGTCTCTTCATCAACGGCATGCGCCACCTTCCCTGTCGCTACACGCCGGTTCGGATGAACGCATGACGCGGACCATCGTGGTGACCGGAACCAGTTCCGGAATCGGCAAGGCGACGGCCTTGCTGTTGCGCGAACGGGGCGCCCGGGTCATCGGACTCGATGCCAAGGGTGACGGTGCCGGCGTCGATGAATTCCATCGCTTCGATCTCACCGATTCCGCTTCCATCGATGCGGCGCTCGCGGCGATCGATGAGCCCCTGCACGGCCTCGTCAATGTTGCCGGCCTGCCGGGGAGCCACGACGGCGAGGCGGTGATGCGGGTCAATGTCCTGGGTCTGCGCCATGTCACCGAATCACTCCTGGGACGACTGCAACCGGCCAGCGCAATTGTTCAGGTGGCTTCAGACGCCGGCCACGCGTGGCGGGAACGTCTCGATCTCATCCGCGACCTTCTTCGTCAGCGCACCTATGCCACGGGTCTGGCCTGGGTCCGTGAGCACCCGATGAGCGGTCCGGACGCCTATGATTTTTCCAAGGAGGTGGTGATCGTCTATGCCATGGCGGGATCGATGCTGACGCGTCCCCATGGCGTAAGGTCGCTTTCCGTCAGTCCAGGGGCCGTCGAAACGCCACTCCTCAAACACTTCTACGACACGATGGGAGCCGATCTCCTCGATCGCCTGAAAGCGCAGTCGGGAGGACGCAATGCCGAACCGGAAGACGTCGCCAGGGTGATCGCCTTCGCGCTTTCCGAGGACGCTGCCTGGATCAACGGCTCCGACATCGTCGTCGATGGCGGAGCCGGACCGTCCTTCCACTTCGGACTGACCGACGTCACCGCCGCCGACTCGGCGAGGGCTTTCTTCGGCACCTGAGGCGAAGGTCACGGCAGCGCGTCGTTGCCTGGGAGGCCGGCAAGGTGGGCGTGGCAGACATCGCCGAAGGCTCGGCTCATGCCTGTGGACCGGGCGTGTTTCAGCCTCGCCAGGCCCATGTGCATCGTGCGGCGGGGCTCACTCACCGGCACACAGACAAGACTGGAACCGTCCAGGGTCCGGTCGTGCGGCGCCCTGGTATGGAGAAGCCCGTATCCGTAGCCGTTGGCAACGAGGCCCCGCACCATCTCGAAGGATCGCGTCTCGTAGGCGATGTCGGGTTCGAATCCGGCTTCGGCAAAGAGCGAGAGAAAGTGCCCACGGCTGTCGGGCAGACCGAGGAGAACCAGGGGTTCGCCTTTCAGGTCGCGAAGATCGAGTTCTTTCGCCGACGCCAGCCGGTGATCCGCCGGCAAGGCGGCATAGAGCGGTACCGGGACCACGGGCTCGAAGGCGATGTCCTTCTCCAGGTTGAGATCGTAGGTGAGCGCTACCTCGAACCGGCAGTTCCGGAGGCCGTGCTGCAGTGCCCGCAGGTCGTCCTCGTGGGGTCTGACGCGGATCAGGGGTTGTCTCGCCGCCAGGACGCGCAGGAGTCCCGGCAGCACGATGGGAGCGAACGTCACGAAACAGCCGACATCGAGATCACCGGAGAGGCCCCCGGCGAGACCGCTGGCCTCCTCGGTGAGTTCGCCTGCCTGGAGGAGAAGGGCCTGGGCCGCCGCATGCAGGCGCCGGCCGGCCGGCGTGAGCGCAAGACCCCGGGCGTGCTGCCTGACAAAGAGCTGGACGCCGAGCACGTCCTCGAGGTGGGCGACCGCGGCAGACACCGAGGGCTGGGAGACCGCGCAACGCTCGGCGCCCCCCGAAACACTCCCGGCTTCGGCGGCGGCGGTGAAGTAGCGCAGCTGTTTCAGCGTGTAGCGTATCAATTTTTTCTATGCAACGCGTCGACAGAAAATGATTTGCTGGAACCCGTGATCCTGTCAACCTCTCTCCTCGCCTGAGCAAGGGAAGGACATGACAGATGCTGATGACCGGCAGCGAATACCGCGACTCACTGCGTGATGGCCGCGAGGTCTACATCTCGGGCGAACGGGTGGACAGTGTTCCCGACCACCCGGCCTTCCGGCCTATCGTCGACGTCCGTGCCCGGGTCTACGACATGGCCCACGAAGAGCGGTTCAGGGACACCCTCACCTTCGAGGAGAATGGCGAGACCTTCGCCACTGCCTGGCAGCCCCCCTTCACCCGGGAGGACTGGAAGACCAAGCGAGACTGGATCAACCTGGTGATGAAGGAAATCGGCGGTGTCGTGACCCGCATCGGTGACGAGACTGTCGGTGAACTGTGGTCCCTTGCCGACGGCAAGGATGTCCTCAACCAGGTCGACAGTTCCTGGGCCGAGAACATCGACCGCCACATCGCCAACGTTCTCGGCAACGACATCTTTCACGTCTCGGCCAACACGGATCCCAAGGGAGACCGCTCCAAGGCGCCGCAGGACCAGGATCCCGACATGCTGCTCCACGTGGTGAAGGAGACCGACTCCGGCATCATCGTCAGGGGCGCCAAGTACGAGACGGCGGCAGCCTACGCCCACCAGGCCTTCGTCAAGCCGACCATTGCCAACTGGGGCGACGCGAAACTCTCGGACTACGCGCTTGGCTTCATCTGTCCGATGAACGCGCCCAACCTCAAGCACATCTGCCGCAGCGGTTTCGCCGGCGTCAAGCCGGTTGCCGACTATCCGCTGTCCAACGGCTTCGACGAGGTCGATACCCTGCTCATCTTCGACAATGTCCTGGTGCCCTGGGAGAACATCCTGTTCTACCGCCACACCCAGGCGGCGGTCTACATCCGGGCCGCCCTGCACAGGTACAGTGCCTACATGTTCGTGCTGCGCATCCTGCACATGGCGGACCTGATGATCGGCACCGCCCTCTTCAACGTCAGGCAGACGGGCCTCGATCGCCAGCAGGCCGTGATGGAGAAACTCTCCCAGCTCGCCTGCTATCGCGAGGGGATCAATGCCCACCTGACGGCGGCGATCGCCGAAGCGCGGCGCAGCCCGGCCGGCTATCTGATGCCCAATCCATCGCTGCTCTTCACCGGCCGCGTGCTGGCCTGCACGCAGCTGCCGGCCATGATGCATCTCACCCGCGAACTGTGTGGCGGACAGATCTGTGTCACGCCCGACAGCCCGGCCTTCACTGCGCCGGAAACCAGGGCATGGATGGACAAGTACTACAACGTGAACGACAACTGGCAGGCCGAGGATCGGCGGCGCCTGCTCGCCTTCGGGCGCGACCTCGTCAACTCCGACTACGCCGGTCACAAGGTGACGTTCCAGCTCTTTGCCCAGTCGCCGCCCTTTGCCCACCTGGCCGCGGTCTACCGGAACTTTGACTTCGACGGACCGCTGGAGTTCGTGAAATCTGCGGCCGGACTTTCCGACAGGGTCATGTCACGATAAGGCGAAGCGGCCCAAGCACCAGGAGGCTTCATGGCACACCAGCGTTTCAGAACCTTCAACACCCGGGAGATGTACCCGGAGCAGACGCTCGACAACGACCTCTGCATGGTCGTGAGAGCCGGCAACCACGTCTTCATGCGCGGGCAGACCGGCTTTGATTTCGATGGCAGTTTTCATGGCACGGGCGATCCGGCCGCCCAGGCCGAGATGGCGATGTCCTGCGTCAAGCGCCTGCTCGAGGAAGCCGGCAGCCAGCTCGACCACATCTGCAAGATCACCATCTACCTCACCGATCCGCGTCACCGGGAACCGGTCTACAATGTCATCGGGCGCTGGCTCAAGGGGGTCTATCCGGTGTCGACCGGCCTTGTCGTGCAGGCCCTGGCCAGACCTGAGATGCTGATGGAAATCGATGTCGACGCGGTCATCCCGGAGGACGGGCCATGACGTTTTCCCTCACCGCCCGCTGCCGGAAGACCGGCATGTTCGGGGTGGTGGTCACCTCGTCCAGTCCGGCCGTTGCCGCCCGCTGCGCCTGGGTGCGCGGCCATGTCGGAGCCGTCGCCAGCCAGAACATCACCGATCCGGGCCTGGGCCTGATGGGCCTCGATCTTCTGGCCCGGGGATACGGCGCTGCGCGAGCCATGGCCATCCTCGTCGAGGCACGGGCCTGGCCGGAGTACCGCCAGCTCGCCATCATTGACGCCCAGGGGCACACTGCCCATCACTCGGGCTCGGGCACCCTGGGAACCCATGCGGTCGCCGAGGGCGAAGACGCCATTGCCGCCGGCAACCTGCTCGCGAACACGGGCGTTCCCGCCGCCATGGTGCGTGCCTTCGAGACCGCCGACGGCGCCCCCTTCGTGGAACGCCTGCTTGCCGGTCTCGAGGCAGGGCTGGACGCCGGTGGTGAAATGGGCCCGGTGCGCTCGGTGGGAATCAAGGTCTGCCACCGCCACGACTGGCCGGTGTGCGACCTCAGGGTCGACTGGCACGACGAGCCCATCGCCGAACTCAGGCGCGTGTGGGACGTCTTCGGCCCGCAAATGGACGACTACGTCAACCGGGCGCTCGATCCCGCGAACACACCAAGCTACGGGGTGCCCGGCGATCCCTGAAGAAACCGCCGGGACCTCAACTCAGCCCTTCCAGTGTCCCTCGCGCACGAGGTCGTCCTGGGTCGCCAGGATGGCGCCCCTGAGGACGTCGACAAACTCGTCGATCTGTGCCTCCGTCATGATGAGCGGCGGCGAGATGACATTGAGATGACCGAGGGGACGAACGATGACTCCGTTCGCCTGGGCATGTTCGGCAATGCGCTCTCCGACGTTGACTTCCGCAGGCAGCAGCTCCTTCGTCTCCTTGTTGGCGACGTTCTCGACACCCAGCATGAAGCACTTGCCGCGGGTCTCGCCCACCAATGGCAGGTCGTTGAGTTCGGCGAGGCGTTTCTCGAAGTAGGGACCGACCTTGCGCACGTGGCCGGGAATGTCCTCGCGCTCCATGATCTCGATGTTCTTCATTCCGGCAGCGCAGCACACCGGATGGCCCGAATAGGTAAAGCCGGTGGTAAAGAGCGCTCCGTCCGCCTGCGGCGTGGAGAGGACATCGTAGACCTCCTGGGACACGATGGTCGCCGACAGCGGCTGATAACCCGAACTGATGCCCTTGGCTGACGTGATCATGTCCGGAACGATCCCGAAGACGTCCTCCGAGGCAAAAAAGTGGCCGAGCCGGCCGAATCCGGTCACCACCTCATCCGAGATGTAGAGGATCTCGTTGGCCTTGCAGACCTCGAACATGCGCTTGTGATACCCCTCCGGAGGGACGATCACGCCACCCGCGCCCATGACGGGTTCGGCGATGAAGGCACCGATGTTCTCGGCGCCGACCTCCTCTATGCGCTTGCGGAAATCCTCGATCAGCCAGTCGCAGAACTCGGCCTCGGTCATGCCCTCCGGGCGCCTGTAGGTGTACGGGCAGGCGACGTGCACCACCATCTCGTCGGCCTGGTCGAATCCGATCTTGTCGTAGGCGATGCCGGTGAGAGCCGCCGCCATGTAGGTCATGCCATGGTAGGCATCGACCCGGGAGACAATCTTCTTCTTGCTGGGGCGGCCGAGGTTGTTCCAGTAGAAGTGAACAAAGCGAACGGCCGTGTCGTTGGCCATGGAACCGCCCGTGCCGAAGAACATGTGATCGAGGGTTCCCGGTGTCAGGGAAGCAATCTTGGCGCCGAGAAGACCCGCCGGCGGGGTCGAGAGATGGTGGAATGGCGAGTAGTAGGGAATGGCGCGGACCTGTTCGGCGATCGCCTCGGCCATCTCCTCGCGGCCATAGCCGATGTTGACGCACCACAGTCCGCCGATACCGTCGATGAACCGGTTGCCGTGGCTGTCGTAGACATGGATGCCATCAGCCTCGGCCATGATCTCGGAACCCTTGTCGTCCCACTGGGAGAAATCCGTCCACGGATGAATGACGTGGTCGTGGTCCTTCTGCCACAGCTCATTGGCGTCGTACCTGGTGTTCCTCAGCATGGTGTCCTTCCTTCCCCGATCGGGCCGTCGTTTGCGTGCCTCGATGTTGTAGACCAATCGGCGTGTCCGGGAAACCCGCAGGTCCCGGCGGATCGTCAAGGCATGACGCTCTCATGGAAGATGCGCAGGCGGTTGCGGAACCGGGCGATGAGAAGCAACGACGCGCCCGCGGTGGCGACGGCGAGACCGGCCCAGATCCCCTCGCCCGACCAGCCGAACCAGAATCCGAAGGCAGCGGCACAGGGAAGACCGAGACCCCAGTTGGTGGCAACGCTGTAGACCATGGGGACCGCGGTATCCTTCAGTCCCTGCAGCGCGCCGCGTGCGGTGATCTGCACGGCGTCGCTCAGCATGAAGATGGCGGCAATGCTGAGCAGACTCACGGCAAGGCCCAGGGCCTCGGCGTTGCCGGGATCGTCGGCGTCGAGAATGAGCGACGACAGTTCGGTCCCGAAGAACCAGAAGGCGATGACAGGCGCCAGGACCGTGATTCCCGAAAGCGCCACCGCCATCCAGCCGGAACGGGCCGACCACTGCGGACTGCCGGCACCGGCGCCATGGCCGACACGCACCGCCGCCGCCTGGGCAAAGCCGACCGGGATCATGAAGACGAAGGCATAGCACTGGGCCGTTACCGCGTGAGCCGCGAGCATCTGCGTCGAAATCAGGCCCATCATGATCGTGGTGACGAAGAAGAGCCCCATCTCGCCGATTTCCGTGATGGCGATCGGCCCGCCGAGGAAGGCGACCTCCTTCATCACGCGGCGATCAAGCCGCCAGAAGTAGCCCAGCAGGCGGTAGCGGCGCAGACGCCGGTCGGCATGCACGAACCAGAGAAGCGCTCCGAACATCGCCCAGTTGACGACGACGCTGGCGACGCCCGCGCCGACGAGGCCGAGTTCGGGGGCGCCAAGCTTGCCGAACATGAAGGCGTAGTCGAGAAGGGCGTTGAGCGCGATGGCGTGGACCGTGACCACGACGATGGCCCTGGGCCTGGCATGAGCGGCGAGGAACTCGCTCAGGACGACGAACCACAGGGAGGGCAGAAGCCCCCAGACCATGACCCGCAGATAGGCCTCGCCCATGGTGGTGATGACCGGATCCTGGCCGAACAGGACAAGGATCGGCGAGGCGTACCAGGCAAGGATCGCGACGGTGGCCGTCAGGGGCAGACACAGCCAGGACGCGTTGCGCACCACCGGACGTATCGCCCGGAAACGGCGGGCCCCCAGGTGCTGGGCCATGACCGGAGTCGCCCCCGTGAGCACGCCGATCGCGAACGCCAGCATGACCCAGTAGAAGTCCCGCGCCAGGGATCCGGCGGCGATGGTCTCGGTACCGATGCGTCCCATCATGATGACGTCCGTCGCCATGATCGCCATGTGCGCGAGGTGCGTCAGGATGAGCGGAACCGCAAGACGCACGATGGCGTTCGCCTCGCGCCAGGTGGAGGCGATTTTCTCAGGCGGGTGGATCGTCATCGCGTGACCGTTGTCGCGCCATCGACGCTTCCTCACCCTCGAGCCACGCCAGGTCCTCCCCGGTTCGGGCGATGTCGCGGTCGAGCCATGCCAGGAACCCGGGATCCTCACCTTCCATGTGGCGGCGCAGGTTGACAAGGCGCGCTCTCTCGCTCCTCAGGGTATCGCCCAGCACCTCGGCCAGCCGCCCCTGCCCTGTTGTGTCGAGGAGGCGAAAGAAGCGAATCTTGAGGGCCACCATGAGCCTCGAGGAAGCACTGGAAACCCTGACCGGCGCAAGCATCAGGCGTTCAAGTTCCTCGCGTCCCCCGGGCATCAGCGTCACCCGGGCGCTGCCGGGATCCTCGCCCTCGTCTCCGATTCCGATCAGGCCCTCGAAACGCAAAAGTTCGATGGAGGACGACATGACATCGACGGGCGATGCCCCGTAACTCGTGGCAAACAGGCGCACCATGGTGGCAAGGGTGGCGTAGTCCGTCGGACCCCTGCTGGCGAGGATTCCCAGAGCCGCGAGGCGCAGGCCTTCAACAGGAATCAGGACGCGGTCACGCTGCATGGGAGGATTCATAGGGCAGCGGTGAACGTGTCTCAACGCTCCAGATGCGATGGACGATGGACGGACGGGGGACTTGACGCCCGCGGCAAGGCATCGGACAAGATCCCCCGCCAGGTCAAGGAACGGGAGCAGGACTCATGGACATCTGTGCGCTGGGCGAGAAGCCCCCCCTCGGAGAGGTTCCGGATCGCATGCACGTCTTTTGCGTGCGACAGGACCGGTTCGGCGCACCGCGGGACGCCTGGCAGAGGGAGACCATCGACGTTCCCGACATCGCTGAAGACGAGGTTCTCGTCTACAACATGGCGACCGGCATCAACTACAACAACGTCTGGGCGGCGCTGGGCTATCCCATTGATGTCATCGCCGTGCGCCAGAAACAGGGCGAGCCGGAGGATTTTCATGCCGGCGGATCGGACTGTTCCGGTATCGTCTGGAAGGTGGGTTCCGCCGTCACCAACGTCAAACCGGGCGACGAAGTCGTGGTTCATTCGGGCTGGTGGCCGGCTGACGACCCGTGGGTGCTGTCAGGCCGCGATCCCATGCTGGCCGAAACCACGCGCATCTGGGGTTATCAGACCAACTACGGCAGCTATTGCCAGTTCGCCAAGGCCCAGGCCCACCAATGCCAGCCCAAGCCAAAGCACCTCTCGTGGGAGGAAGCGGGCTGTTACCTGCTGTGCGCCTCCACCGCCTATCGCATGCTCATGGGCTGGTCTCCCAACATTGTGGAGGAAGGCGACGTGGTTCTCGTCTGGGGCGCCGCCGGCGGCCTTGGGTCCTATGCCATGCAGATCACGCAGGCCATGGGCGGCCGCGCCGTTGCCGTCGTCTCCGATGACAGCAAGCGCCAGTTTTGCCTCGACAACGGAGCCGTGGGCGTCATCAACCGCAAGGACTTCGATCACTGGGGGCCGATGCCGGATACCTCGAGCCCGGAGTATGGCGCCTGGGTCAAGGGGGCCCGCGCCTTCGGCAAGGCCATCTGGGAGGCCGTGGGCGAGCGGGTCAGTCCACGGATCGTTTTCGAACACCCGGGCGAATCGACCCTGCCGACCAGCGGATTCGTGGTCGCCACCGGTGGCATGGTGGTCATCTGCGCCGGAACCACCGGCTACAACATCACCATGGACCTGCGCTACC
>JAJEHK010000001.1 GCA_022823765.1 Alphaproteobacteria bacterium
TGCATCTCGTTCATGTGAGTTTCAGCGGGCATCCATGCCGACGTAATCACGTTTCAGGCTGCCCGTATAGATCTGGCGGGGGCGACCGATCCGTTGTGACACGTCAACGTGCATCTCGTTCCACTGTGCGACCCAGCCGACGGTTCGGGCGACGGCAAAGACGGCCGTGAAGAGGTGTCTTGGAATGCCCATCGCCTTGAGAATGATCCCGGAATAGAAATCGACGTTGGGATAGAGATTGCGGGAGACGAAGTACGGATCGTCAAGAGCGATCTTCTCGAGTTCCATGGCAATCCTGAGGTGGGGATCGTCACGCCCGTCAAGTTCGTCGAGAACCTGGTGACACGCTTCTCGCATGATCTTGGCGCGCGGATCGTAATTCTTGTAGACGCGATGTCCGAAACCCATGAGACGGATCGTATCACCCCGGTCCTTTGCCCGGTCGAGAAACTCCGGAATCCTGTCGAAGGTTCCGATTTCCTCCAACATCCGAAGAACCGCCTCGTTGGCCCCTCCGTGTGCGGGCCCCCAGAGACTCGCAATGCCCGAAGCCACACTGGCAAAGGGATTGGCGCCCGATGAACCGGTCAGGCGGACCGTTGACGTGGAGGCATTCTGTTCATGATCGGCGTGGAGGATGAGGATCAGGTCCATTGCACGTGCGAGGACGGGATTGATCGTGTAGTCCTCGCACGGCACCGCAAACATCATGTGAAGAAGGTTCTCCGCATAACCGAGTTTGTTCTTGGGATACATGAATGGCTGGCCGATCGACCACTTGTAGGCCATGGCGGCAATGGTCGGCATCTTGGCCACAAGCCTGTAGGCCGAGATCATGCGCTGGCCTTCGCTCGCGACATCGGAGCTTTCCGCATAGAACGCCGAAAGCGCACCGACGACACCCACCATCAGGGCCATGGGATGTGCATCCCTGCGGAAACCGCGGAGCAGAAAGCTCACCTGCTCGTGCAGCATCGTGTGGTGGGTCACATCATGGCTGAACTTCTCGAAAGCCTTTCGTTCCGGCAATTCGCCGGTCAGGATGAGATAGCAGACTTCAAGGAAGTTGGATTTCTCCGCCAGCTGCTCAATTGGATAGCCACGATAGAGAAGTTCGCCGTTGTCACCGTCGACATAGGTGATTGTGGATTCACAACTCGCAGTGGCCATGTACCCGGGGTCGTAGGAAAACATGCCACTCTGGGCATGAAGCGTGCGCACGTCGATCACGTCGGGACCGATGGTGCCGCGCAGAACCGGTAGCTTTGCGAGGCGCTCTCCGGTCCCGGGGTCGACAAGGTACACAAAACCATCCGGGGTTGGCCCGGGCAGGACAGGTGTTGCAAATCCCGACATGTCGTTCATCCCCTTGTGCTCGAGCGCCTGCCCCCGGTCACGCGACCCGTCGAAATTGCCCTCAAGGGCATTCCCTATAGCAATCGTCGAACCTGTCCGTCAAGTAAACATGTCCGATCCGCGAAAGCGCGTCATGTATTTGTGACGTTTATTCCGCATATTACATGATAGATGTAATACAGAAGGTAAATGTGATGACATCCTTGGCGATTCAGGGACAGGCGGCCTGCGTGATGTCCTTGATCCTGGCCAGACACTCATCTCGGCCAAGGAGCGCCATGACATCGAAAATGGGCGGCGAAACGGTGCTGCCGGTCAGGGCTGCCCTGAGTGGTTGGGCCACCTTGCCTAGCGAAATCAAGCACTCTTCACTGAAAGCACGCACACACAATTCAAGTGATGTCTCGTCCCAGGCTTCAAGGCGATTGAGACGTGGTACCAGATCGGCGAGGCGCAAGAGCGCATCACCATCGAGCACCTTTGCTGCCTTCGGCTCGATCACCAGGGGCCGTGCATGGAAGAGGAAAAGGGAATTTTGGGCCAGCTCCGCCAGGGTTTTCGACCTCTCCTTGAGTACCGGCATGGCCTTGACCAACAATGCTGCTTCCTCATCATCAACCTTCCGGGCCAACCGGCTGGCAACGTGACTGGTGGTGAGACAGGCGAGTGTCGTGTCGTCGGTGTTTCTGATGTAGAGCCGGTTGAAGGTGGAAAGCCTCTCGGGATCGAAGCGGGCCGGGGATTTGCCGATCGCAGGAAGATCGAACCATTGAACCGCGTTTTCCCTTGAGATCACCTCCTCATCACCATGGCTCCAGCCCAGGCGCAGCAGGTGGTTGACCAAGGCATCGGCGAGATATCCTTCTTCGCGGTAATGTTCGACGCCGGTCGCGCCGTGGCGCTTGGACAGCCGCGTTCCATCGGCTCCGTGAATCAGCGGGATATGGGCGAATCCCGGCGCCGTCCAACCGAGGGCCTGGTAGATCTGGCTCTGACGGGCCGCGTTGACGAGGTGCTCGTCACCACGAATCACGTGCGTGACACCCATGTCATGGTCATCGACGACAACCGACAGCATGTATGTCGGGGTGCCATCGGCGCGCAGGAGTACCATGTCATCGAGTTCGGCATTGGCAATTGCCACATGTCCCTGCACGTGATCGTCGATGACCGTGTATCCCTCGCGCGGCGCTTTCAGACGGATTGCGGGAGCGACGCCCTGGGGAGCATTGCACGCATCCCTGTCACGCCAGGTTCCATCGTAGCGCCAGATACGACCCTCATCCCTCGCGCGCTTCCTGGAGTGCTGAAGTTCCTCACTTGTCATGTAACAGCGATAGGCATGACCGGATTCAAGCAGGGTGCGGGCAACCTCCTGGTGACGGGCTGAACGCGCGAACTGGAAAACGGGTTCTCCATTCCAGTCGATTCCAAGCCAGTCGAGGGCATCGAAGATGGCCTCTACCGACTCTTGCGTCGATCGCTTGCGATCCGTGTCCTCGATGCGCAGCCGGAATGTACCGTGCCAGTGACGGGCGTAAAGCCAGTTGAACAATGCCGTGCGGGCGCCGCCTATGTGCAGTGTTCCCGTCGGAGACGGGGCAAATCGTGTCACAACGTTCATGAAAGCATCAGTAGCGGCGTAACAAGCCCACCAAACGGCCCTGGATCCTGACCCGATCCGAATCATAGTGATTGTTGTGGTATGCCGGATTGGATGCCTCAAGCGCGGTTGTCCTGCCGGATCGGCGTAGCCGCTTGAGTGTCGCTTCCGCCTCATCGATCAGGGCGACGACGATGGTGCCATTCTCTGCTGTCTCGGCGTACTCGATGATGACCGTGTCACCGTCGAGGATTCCGGCGCCTGTCATGGAATCACCTTCGATTTCCAGGGCGTAGCACTTTCTCGCACCGACAATGCCTGCCGGAATCTCGACATTCCCGGTCGGATCACGCAGTGCCTCGATTGGCGTGCCGGCCGCGATCCTGCCATGCAGCGGCAACAATACGGTATTGTCATTGGATGCTGCAGGAGAATTGCCGAACACGGTTGCCATGTTTCCGGGAACGGCCCGCTGGCTGTAGGGTTCAGGGGGCATTTTCAGGATCTCGAGGGCCCGGGCACGATAGGGGAGGCGCCGCAGGAACCGGCGTTCTTCCAGGGCCTTGATCATGCGGTGGATTCCAGACTTCGATCTGATTCCAACCGCGTCCTTCATTTCCTCGAAGGAGGGCGAAATGCCATCTCTGGTCAGACGGCTGTTGATGTAGAGCAACAGTTCCTGCTGTTTGGGTGTCAACATGTCCGGATCGCCTTGCGCGGGAGAGATGTTGCCATTTGTTCTAGTAAAGTTCACCTTATGTGTCAAGTCTCGTGACGGTCACATGCCCGCCCGCAGCAACAGCGGGGGCGTGGGGGGCACGAATGATGAAGCATGATGCTGAGGCGAGAACCGCCACCATGGAACTGTCCTGTCTGCCGAATGCCGTCACTTCGAGTCGGCCCGATGCATCGCGTGCGTGAGTTGCCCTCAGGTAATCCTGACGTTCGTCATTGGCCGCCAGATCGGTTGTGGTGATCGCCTTTTCCTCTCCCGTGTCGCTATCGACACGGCCGAGCATGGTGTGTATGGCCGGACGCAGGAACAGATGGCCGCACACCAGGGTGGAAACAGGGTTACCGGGGAATCCGAGAACGGGCATGGAGTCCAGGAGGCCGAAGGCCAGAGGCTTGCCCGGGCGCATGGCAACCTTCCAGAAATCAAGTTCCATGCCCTGTTCAGCCATGACTTTGCGGACCAGGTCGTGCTCGCCCACGGACATCCCGCCGGTCACGACAAGCATGTCGCTTCCATCTGCCTGGCGAAGACAATCCAGGATGGATTGCCTGTTGTCACGGGCGATTCCGATGTTGACCGCTTCGCCGCCCGCCTGGGTGATGAGCGCTCCGAGAACCAGGGAATTCGAACTGACGACCTGGTCGGAACGCGGCACATCGCCGGGCCGCACCAATTCATCACCGGTGCCCATGACGGCAATTCTCGGTCGTCGGGCGACCTTCACCCAGGAGACGTTCATCGAAGCGACCAGGCCAATCTCGCGTGGTCCCAGAAGGCGTCCAGCCAGACCCGCGGCATCTCCTTCGGCAAAGTCAAGACCACGCTGTCGCACGAACTTTCCTTCATGAACAGACTCTCTGACGGTCACCTTCAAGCCGTCACGGACCGCGTTTTCCTGGATCACCACACTGTCGGCACCTATTGGCAGCACACCGCCGGTGAAGATCCTTACCGCCTCGCCAGGTCCGATGGTTCCGGCGAGGGCATGGCCAGCCGGCGCTTCGCCAACAATGTCGAGGATGGACGGGACGGTGACTGTATCGACGGCCCGCACCGCATAGCCATCCATGGACGAGACGGCGGCGGGAGGTTTGGTGACAGTGGAATGGACATCGACTGCCAGAACCCGGCCGGTGGCCTGTGCCAGAGCGACCTCCTCAAGCGGGACCCTCTCCAGGTGCCTTTGAATGCGTGTTCCGGCTTCGTCAACGCTGATCATGGCGCCAATCGCCCGAACGTCCGCCCGACTTCTCGATGAGGTGGACTCCGTCGATCGTCATGTGCCGGTCAACAGCCTTCAGCATGTCATAAACCGTCAATGCCGCCGCCGAAACTGCGGTGAGGGCCTCCATCTCCACACCCGTTCTGCCCGTCACCCTGCAGGTGGCAATGATCGTGATGGCGGAATTCTGCGTATCGGGTTCGAGCACAACGCTTGCCGAGGTCAGCCCCAGGGGATGGCACAACGGAATGATCTCCGATGTCTTCTTGGCCGCCATGATGCCAGCGATGCGGGCCACCGCGAGCACGTCCCCCTTGGGAACGTCGCCGGCGACGACGAGATCGAGAGTGCGCCTGTTCATGGTCACGCGGCCACGGGCCCTGGCGACTCTCTCGCTCACCTCCTTGGATGAAACATCGACCATGCGTGCCCGTCCGCTGGAATCGAGATGGGTCAGTGAGTCGTTCATCGCATGGTCTCCGTCCGCCAAGGCCGCCATGTGCAGTTCCTCATGTCGGGGTGCCGAGAAGGGCGCGCGTAGCGGCAGCGATGTCAGTCTGGCGCATGAGGTGCTCACCGGCCAGGAAACGCCTGATGCCCGCTTGCATCATGGTTACCAGATCACCATGGGATCTGAGCCCGCTTTCGCAGACCACATCCCGGTCCGGCGGCACAAGGGGGCCGAGCGTGAGCGCCGTTTGAAGGTCCACACGGAGTGTCCTGAGATTGCGGTTGTTGATGCCGACAAGTCTGGCATCGAGCGACAGGGCTCGTTCCAGTTCATCGCGATCGTGAACTTCGACAAGTACATCGAGATCATGGTCCCTCGCTGCCGCCACGAGTTCCGAGGCAAGCGCATCGTCGACGGCGGCAAGAATGACGAGGATGCAGTCGGCGCCGATGGCTCTCGATTCGGCCACCTGATAGGGATCAACCATGAAGTCCTTGCGCAGGCAGGGGAGGCCGCTGGTGTCGCGGGCAACAGCAAGATCGTCATCCTGTCCGTCAAACCACGGTGTGTCGGTCAAAACGGAAAGACAGGCGGCTCCGGCCGACCTGTAGGCTTCGGCAATGGCTCGGGCGTCAAAGTCTTCCCTGATCAATCCGGCACTGGGCGACGCTTTCTTGATTTCGGCAATGAGTCCGATCCCGTCCGCGGCTCTCGCCGCCAGTGCTGCAGCAAACCCGACAGGCGGAGCCAGAGTGCGGATCGTCGCCTCGAGATCCGCGAGCGGACGACAAGTCTTGCGGAGCGCGACATGGTCGCGCTTGTCACGACAGATGCGTTCGAGAACATCCGACATCGCGATCAGGCATTTCCGCCGGTGATCGCCACCAGACGATCAAGTGCCTGCCGGGCGGCGTGGCTGTCGATCGACACGCGGGCCAGTGCCACTCCCTCCGACAGCGTGGATGCCCGTTTGGCTACACAAAGCGCAGCAGCTGCGTTCAGAAGCACGGTGTCGCGAAACGCGCCAGGCTTGCCCTCGAGAAGACTGGCGAGAGCTGCTGCATTCTCGTCGGGCGAGCCACCGGCAATGGCATGAAACGGGGCCGCTTCCAGGCCGGCATCGGCCGCGCTTACCCGTGTCGTGCGAATTGTCCCGTTGTCCAGGATCACCACATGATTGTCGGATGTCAGCGTCAGTTCGTCGCACCCATCCGCGCTGTGAACCACCCAGGCACTCCTGGCCCCGAGTTCCCGCAGTACGCGGGCAAAGGGCTCGGCCCATTCTTCTGCAGCCACACCCATGAGGTAGAGACCGACACGCGCGGGATTGGCCAGGGGCCCGAGGAGATTGAAGATCGTGCGCACGGCAAGTTCCTGGCGCGTCGGCATGACGTGACGCATGGCGCCGTGATGACGTGGCGCCAGCATGAAACCGATTCCTGCGTCATCAATGGCGCGTTGTACTGTCTCATGATCGGCCGCGAGGTCGACTCCGAGCGCCGAAAGAACGTCGGCCGCGCCCGAACGTGATGACGCTGCCCGATTTCCGTGCTTTGCCACAGTAACGCCGCAACCGGCGACAACGAGTGCCGTCGCGGTCGAAATGTTGAGTGTTGCCTTGCCGTCGCCTCCGGTTCCGACAATGTCCATCGCTCCATCGGACGCCGTCATGGAGACCATTCGCGAGCGCAGGGATCGCGCTCCTCCTGTCAATTCGGCGACAGTCTCGCCACGGACCGCAAGTGCCATCAGGAAACCGCCCATCTGTGCGGGAGTGGCATCCCCGGACCTGATGACATCGAATGCCCGGGCGGCGTCGTCCGCATCGAGGGTCGCGCCCCCCGCAACACGCGCGATCCACGGCCTCAAGCCCGGCGAAGTGTCTGTCACGTGTGTTTCTCCGTTTCCAGCATGTCGAGAAAGTTCCCGAGAATGCCATGGCCATGTTCCGACCCGATGCTCTCAGGATGGAACTGGACCCCGTGAATGGGCAGTTCGCGGTGACGCACGCCCATGATGATTCCATTTTCTGTCCGGGAATTGACTTCAAGACACTCCGGAACACTCCCGGGGCAGAGCGTCAGTGAATGATAGCGTGTTGCGCGAAGTGGCGAAGGAATGTCGTGAAACACGCCGTTGCCATCGTGTTCGATGAGCGAAAGCTTGCCATGCATGGGCCGGGGCGCGCGACCAATGGTGCCGCCAAAGGCCTGGCCAATTGCCTGATGGCCAAGACAGACCCCAAGGAGAGGCAGAGCCTCGCAAGCCGAGCGCTTCACGAGTTCGAGGCAGATGCCTGCCCGGTCGGGATCGCAAGGTCCGGGAGATATGACGATGCCACGTGGCCGCTTGTCTATGATCTTGTCAACGGTGATCGCGTCGTTGCGGTAGACTTCGCACGTGGCACCCAGTTCTCCCAGGAAATGCAGCAGGTTGTAGGTAAAGCTGTCGTAGTTGTCGATCAGCACAAGCATGATCACCCTTTCACCGCCCGAATTCACAGTCCTGGCGGACTATGCGTCAGGTCCGACCGGGGTTGAAGCCCCGGGTCTGACCGGCGAACGCCACCGCTTCCTCGGCCGCCCTCAGAAGCGCGCGTGCCTTGTTGCGGCACTCCACGTGCTCGGTCTCCGGCTCGCTGTCCGAGACAATGCCCGCTCCAGCCTGCACATGAAGAACACCGTTTCGAATGATCGCCGTTCGCAACGCGATACAGGTGTCCATGGCGCCGTTTGCCGCAAAATAGCCGATGGCTCCGGCGTACACGCCACGGCGATCCCTCTCAAGTTCGTCGATGATTTCCATGGCGCGTACCTTCGGAGCACCGCTTACCGTACCAGCCGGGAATCCCGCTACGAGGGCATCGATGGCATCGCATCCATCCTTCATTTCGCCTTCGACATTGGAACAGATGTGCATGACGTGGCTGTAGCGTTCGATCTGGAAGCTCTCGGTCACCTGGACACTGCCGATCCTGGCAACACGACCGACGTCGTTGCGCCCGAGGTCAAGCAACATCAGGTGTTCGGCACGTTCCTTGGCATCGGCCAACAGCTCGTCACCGAGTTCCTGGTCTTCGGCCGCATCACGTCCCCTCCGGCGGGTACCTGCCAGCGGGCGGATGGTCACACGACGATCTCTCACCCGCACAAGTATCTCCGGACTCGATCCGACGACCGCAAAACTGTCAAAATTGAGATAGAACAGAAATGGTGAGGGATTGACCCGTCTCAACGCGCGGTAATAGGCAAAGGGAGGCAGTGTGAAGGGCAGGTCAAAGCGCTGGGACAGCACGATCTGGAAGGCATCGCCTGCATGAATGTAGTCCTTGGCCCTTTCTACCATCTCCAGAAAATGCTCATGGGGCGTATTGGACTCCGCCGTTGCGGAATCCTCATCACTGATGGTGTACCCGCTGGCAGGAAGTGGACGGTCGAAGTCCGCCACGACATCGGAAAGTCGTTCGCAGGCTCTCGCATAGGCAGCGCGGGCCGGGATGTCTGCCGTCGGCCAGACCGGCGTGACGATGGTGACTTCGTCCGCCACGTTGTCGAAGATGGCCATGATTGTCGGGCGGATGAGCAGACCGTCGGGTACATCGAGAGCCCTCGGCGCCGTGGTCGGAAGGCGTTCCATGAGGCGTACCATCTCGTACCCGACATAGCCCACCAGCGCTGACGCCATGGGTGGCAGGACTTCCGGCAACGGGATTGCGCACTCCCTGACAAGACGCTTCAGGGACTCGATTGCGCCCACATCCTCCTCGACGAAGGCATCCGGTTCATATCGCGCATGGCGGTTGATATCCGCCCGATTGCCGTGGCATCGCCAAACGAGATCGGGGCGCATGCCGATGATCGAGTATCGCCCCCTTGAATCACCCCCCTCGACAGATTCCAGCAAGAAGGTGTTTGTTTGCGAACCGGCAATCCTGAGCATCGCCGAGACGGGCGTCTCGAGATCCGCCACGAGTCTTGTCCACACGACCTGAGGTGCGGCGTTTCGATACTGCTCCTCGAACAGCGGATAGTCGGGATCGTATTCTGCCATCTCAGAATGACTGATCGATCATGTCGTGATTAATGCTGATCGTCACGTCTTCACGCAGGCTGGAAGCGAGTCTTGCGCTGATATCGTGAATGACGCCTTGTCGGAGCCTGTCAGCGACAGCCAATGCATCCTCGGGAGAGTGATCCGCATCGACGATGTCGACGAGGCGGGCCACCACCTGGTGACGACCATCGTCGGAAGTCCGCACCACCGTGTCTCCTGGGCGTACGCCAAAGAGTGCCTCCACCGTCGCGAAGGAAAGGTTGGCGACCGGCGGCATGGAGTGACGCATGAAGGGTTCGGTCACTTCGAAGGTGACGCCGGCAAAATCGAAGGCGGCATTGAGATTACCCGTCGAACCGACGCTATCGGCAAGCCGTTCCGCTTCACGTGACGCCAGTTCGGTCTGGCGTTCAGCTTGCCAGTCAGCAAGAACTTCGCTCCGCACCTCGTCAAGATTGCGCGAGCGGGCTGGTACGATCTCTGTGACCTCGACGACCAGCAGGCCGCCGTCGTCG
>JAJEHK010000282.1 GCA_022823765.1 Alphaproteobacteria bacterium
TCGCCGCCGGCGCGATGGACTGCCGGGACATCGCTCCATGAGGGCGAAGGCAATGACGCAGGCGCCATTCTCACCAGGCCGCGAAACGGTGCGGGCAGCATCCATGCCACCGGCCGCACGACGAGGGCGCCAACGAGCGCCAGGCGGAACCGCCACGGAGACGGAAGGATCCACGCCAGCACACGCCGCAACCACCTGTCGTGAGGCCTGCGGCGATGGGTCGCCTCTATATGGCTGCGGGCATGGTCCACAAGGTGCCTGTAATTCACCCCCGACGGACACGTCGTCATGCAGGAAAGACAGGTCAGACAGCGGTCGATGTGGCGGACCGTGGTGTCCTGCGGAGGCTCCGCGCTCTCCAGCATACCCTTGATGAGGTAGATGCGGCCTCGCGGACTGTCGCGCTCGTCACCCAGCAGGAGGTAGGTCGGACACGTCGCCAGACACATCCCGCAATGCACGCATGTCTTGAGAATGCGCTCCGCCTCCCTCACCTGCGGGTCCGCCAGGGCCGCGAGATCGATCGCCGTGTGCATAACTTCAGTCCACCATGGCCATGCGGCCCGGATTGAGGATGCCACAGGGATCAAACCCTTCGCGGATTCGCAGCGTGAGGTCACGCCGTCCAGCCGGCTGGGGATGAAAGACGGGCACCGCCGCCTTGAGTTCCTCGTCCGCCCGTATCAGCATCGCATGGCCGTCGAGGTCTGTCGCGATGTCCCTGATGGCCTTGGCCGTCGCAGGCGACGGCGTGAATGCGCACCAGACGAGCCCGCCTCCCCAGTCGAGAAAGGCCTCACCGCCAGATTCCGTGATGCGGTCGCAGGCCACGGCTCCCGAGGCCGGTGGTACAGACAGGCGCATGACGGCCGCCTCGGATTCCACGAAGGCCGCCACGTCACGCACTTCCTTCCAGAACGCCGCGGAATTGCGGCCATGAAGTTCCTCCACCGGACCATGAGCGGCAAGCATGGATCGCAGACTGTCATGGCGGGCGAGCACCGAGGCGGAAGGTCCCTCGATCCGCACCGCAGTGACCGTGGTGCCGGACGACGACACGTAACCGACGGCTGACCTCGACGCCATGACGGCCGGCAGCCAGGCGGCCGCCGATGCGCCATGTGGTGAGGCGAGAACCTCGCCCATGACCCGGCAGCCGGCCGACGGTGCGAGACCCGTGACGAGGAGGGTGCGTGTCTTCTCGGGCGCCGGCAGCACCTTGAGCGAGAGGCGGGTGATGACCGCCAGCGTACCCCAGGATCCACATAGCAATCTGGTGAGGTCATAGCCGGTCACGTTCTTCACCACGCGGCCTCCGGCCCGGATCACCTCCCCCCGGCCGGTCACCGCCTCCGCGCCCAGCGCGTGGTCGCGTGCCGCGCCGGCGCTGACGCGCCGCGGCCCGGAGAGGTTGCCAGCCATGGTTCCGCCGATGGTCGCCGTGGCGGCCGGCTGGCCCAACAGGGGACCGTAGTCCGGAGGTTCGAAGGCCATCTACTGGTTCGCCTCCCCGAGACGTGTCTCGATTGCGGCGAGTGTCGTTCCGGCTTCGACTGTGAGCACCAACTCGGCCGGCTCGTAGTCGACGATCCCGGTGCGCTGCGACATGTCGATCACGTGTTCAGCGGCGATGGCGTGACCCAATCCCCGCTTGCTCCCGTTGCCGATGATCTCCAGGGGCACGCCGTCGGCGGCTGCCCAGGCCACGAGGCCGGCGAGTTCTTTCTCGTCCACCGGGCGAAAGGTCTTCCCGGTCATGCAGGTCAGAACCGAGGAAGATCGGGAAAGGGCACCTGGCCCCTGTGGACATGCATGTGTCCGAGTTCGGCGCACCGGTGGAGAACGGGAAACACCTTTCCCGGATTGAGCAAACCTTCGGGATCAAAGGCGCACTTCACCCTCTGCTGCTGCTTCAGTTCCTCGTCGGAGAACATGGTCCCCATGAGATCCCGCTTCTCGACCCCGATCCCGTGCTCTCCACTCAGGACGCCACCGACCTCGACACACAGGGTGAGGATGTCGCGGGCGAGCGCTTCCGCCTTCTCCAGATCGCCCGGCTTGTCGATGTCGTACATGATCAGGGGATGAAGGTTGCCGTCGCCGGCGTGAAAGACATTGACCACTCCCAGGCCATGGCGCTCGGACAGACCCTCCATGCGTGTCAGGACCTCCGCCAGACGCCCCCGCGGGATCGTGCCGTCAATGCAGTAGTAGTCGGGTGACATCCGGCCCACCGCCGGAAAGGCGGATTTGCGCCCCAGCCAGAAGCGCTCCCTCTCCTGCTCGCTGGCTGCCCTCCTGATGGTGCGCGCCCCGAGATCCGCTGCGATCTTCTCGACCCTGCCTGTGAGTTCGCCGACTTCCGGTCCGGGACCGTCGAGTTCGCAGATCAGCAAGGCCTCGACGTCAAGGGGATACCCTGCCTTGCAGAACTCCTCGGTCGCGTGAACCGCGGCCCTGTCCATCATCTCGAGGCCTGCCGGAATGATGCCCGATGCGATGATACGGGCCACGCAGTCCCCTGCCGCAGCAAGATCGTCGAAACCGATCAGAAGGGTACTCACCGAGGCGGGCTTGGGGAGGATGCGCACGGTCACCTCAGTGATGACGCCAAGCAGCCCTTCCGATCCGGTGACGATACCGAGCAGATCGTACCCGTCACTGTCCATGTACTTGCCACCAATCCTGACGATCTCACCGGACATCAGCACGATTTCGAGGCCAAGGAGATTGTTGGTCGTCACGCCGTACTTGAGGCAATGCACGCCGCCGGAATTCTCGGCGACATTGCCGCCGATCGAACAGGCGAGCTGACTCGACGGATCAGGAGCGTAGTAGAACCCGCGATGGTCCACTGCCTGCGAAATGGCGAGGTTGGTCACACCCGGCTGCACGGTCACGCAGCGATTGGCGTAGTCGATATCGAGAATGCGGTTGAACTTGCCGAGTCCCAGGAGGACTCCGTCCTTCAGCGGCAGGGCGCCGCCGGAAAGACCCGTTCCCGAACCCCGGGGCACCACCTTGACGCGGTGTCGCTGGCACAGATCGAGAATGCGCGCCACTTCATCGGTGGTCTCCGGCAGAACGACGGCGAGGGGAAGCTCCCGATAGGCGGACAGACCATCGCACTCGTAGGTCTTCAGACCGGGTTCATCGGTCACCAGGTTGTCAGGAGGAACGATGGCTCCGAGCTCGCCAATCAGCCTGTCGCGGGCCGCAAGAACCCCCGTGTCGGGCTGCGGCATGGCGATCGTCATGTCAGGTGTCCGTGGACTCCGGCAACCACACGGCCGTGGTACTTCAACCCTGGCGTGCCTTGAACCTGGGGTTCTGCTTGTTGATGACGTAGACACGCCCCTTGCGTCGCACGGTGCGACACTTCGCGTGGCGCTTCTTCATCGAGCGCAGGGAATTGACGATCTTCATGGGTCGGCCCCCCAGGCTGAGGGGTCCCGCCCCTCCGTGCACGTCGCAGGCAGACTAGCCGATTGCGCGCTGTCCCGTCAATCGCATCATGCCCGACGAAGGGAGCCTGCGCTGTCTCAGTTCCGCAGGGAGTCCTTTCTTTCTACTATGGAAGTTCACGTCCGATGCGGCGAGGCCCTAATCGGGCTGGCGCCCGACGTTTAGGGAGTTCGAGGTCAGCCGGGAGTTTCCAGATGAGAATCGTCAACGTGACACCCTTTCTGGTCGGTCCCAGGCCGAGTTCGGATGGCTGGTCCGAGGGCCAGACCATGGTGTTCGTGAAACTGGAGACGGACCAGGGCCTCACGGGCTGGGGCGAAGCCTATGCCCTCACCTACCGGGAATCCGCAACGTGCGAAATCATCATCGCCCTGGGCGAGGCCCTGAAACAGATGCCACACGCCAGTCCGCGCGCCTTCCTGCGTCACGTCGTGGAACCCATGTCCTACAAGCATCCCGGGATCGACTATGCGTCGGCGACGAGTGCCATCGAGGTCGCGCTCTGGGACCTCGCCGGACAATCGGCACAGATGCCCGTGCATGCGATGCTCGGCGGCGCCATCATCGACCGTGTGCCGGTCTACGCCAACGCCTGGGACGGGCCGGTCCAGACGCCCCAGGCCATCGCGGAGCGATGCGCGATGATGCGTTCACAAGGCTATGGCGCCGTCAAGATCTACCCCTTGCGCCAGGCCACCCTGGAGGATGCCGAAGCCTGCGTCCGCCTGACCCGCGAAGCGGTCGGCTGGGATGTCGACATCATGCTCGACTTCGCCGTCCAGAAGGACCGTCGCCACGCGCTTCGCGCCGCCCGTCTGTTCGAGCCCTATGCACCCTTCTGGATCGAGGAACCGCTCGCCGGGGACGACCTTGATGGGCTGGCCGAGTTCCGCGCTAGCACGACATCACGCATCACCACCGGCGAGCGCCAGTCGGGGGTGCGCCATTACCGCAACCTCCTCGACAGGAGGGCAGCCGACGTCCTCAATCCCGACATCGTCGGGGCCGGCGGCATCGTGACGATGCTTGAGATCGGCGCCATGGCGGACGCCCATTCGGTGCTCATCTCGCCCCATTGCTGGAACAGCACGACCGTGGCCTTTGTCGCCATGCTGCATACCTGCGCCGTGATGCCGAATGCCATTCATGGGGAACTTTACTACGACTACCTGGAACTCGGAGCCGAGTTCGCCACCTGCGACTATGTCATCGAGGACGGCATGGCCAGCCTGCCCCAGGCTCCGGGACTTGGCGTGACGATCAACGAGGACGTCCTGCGCTCCCTCGCTCCCTGAATACAGTGCGCGCGAGGCCCGGCTGATGGTGGGCATGCGACGCGCGACCGACCGACAGCACCGTTCCGGATCCTTCACCGGAACGCGTTGCCTGAGTAATTCCCAAAGTTCTCGTCGTGCGCCAGACTTCTTGCACCAGGCCGGAAAGGAACACCCATGACCGTGCGACGGGCCTATGCGAGTGCCGATCCCAATCGCTTCTACCAGGCCAGGGACAAGGGTCAGCTGACCGAGCGTTACGATGAAGCCGCCGAGGTCTACGACGAAGCCATGAATGATGACGTCGGCTGGAGCGGCCACGTCGAACTGGCCAGGACTGTCGTTCGCCATGTCTCGCCTGACGTTCTTCTTTGCGATGCCGGTGCCGGAACCGGGATGCTGGGTGAGCGTCTCGCTGCTCACGGCTTCAACCGGATGGTGGCGAACGATCTGTCGCCGGGCATGCTTGAGGTTGCCCGTCGGAAGGGCATCTACGAGGACTGTCAGGTGATGGACCTCGGAAAGCGGCTCCCGTATGCGTCCGACACCTTCGATGCCGTGACGGCGTGCGGCGTGTTCACACCCAACCACGCGCCGGCATCATCGCTCGATGAACTGGTTCGCATCACGCGACCGAACGGCCTCGTCCTCTACACCCTGCGATCGGATGTCGAACCGGACGACTTTGCAACGCGGCAGAGGACTCTTGCCGACTCAGGCTTGTGGATTCTGGTCGAAACCGGCGAGCCCTTTGCCTCCATTGCATCTGAACCTCACATCCGCCATCGCTGCTGGACCTGGCGAGTGCTCTAGACAACGTGAGTTGACCTGCCCTGGCCTCGAGGAACGTGGGTTATGCTCGAGTTCGACAACCCGTGAGTACAGGGCCACGTCGAAGGGGGAGACAGGCCATGGTCGAGTATGGCGAATACGTTGGTCTGGATGTCCACAGGGAAGCGAATTCCGTTTCCATGGCCCTGCATCGGGAGGGTCCGGGAGGCACGGCATGACGACACAACCGGACGTCGCTGTCATTGGCGCAGGCACGGCAGGGCTTGCGGCCACAAAGGAACTGACCCGGCTTGGTGTTTCCAGCACGGTGATCGAGGCATCGCATCGAATCGGCGGGCGCGCCTATTCCGAGGAAATCATGCCGGACGTGTGGTTCGATCTGGGCTGCTCCTGGCTTGGCACCGGGGTCGGTAACCCCTTTGGCGGAATCGGCGATGATCTCGGAATCGAACTCGGCAGGTTCGCCGCCGACGCCTACAAGCCTGAAACCCATCGGTTCGTACGAGACGGCACGGCGCTCACCCCTGATGAGTGGGCCGCCTGCCGCCGTTACTTTGTCGACTGTCACAACGCCATCGCGGCCGCTGCCGGACGCGACCGGGATGTCGCGATCAGCGACGTGATCGACCTCGAGAATACCTACGCGGCGCCCTTCCTTGAAAACGTTGCAACAGCGTGGGGCCTCGATGTCGACGAGGTGTCTACCGCCGACTTTGCCAGTTCCACCGGGGAGCTTGGCTATCCGGCGGTGCGCGGGTACGGCAACCTGGTCGCTGCGTGGGGTGCCGACGTCGAGGTCACACTCAACGCACGAGTGGAACGCATCGACTGGTCGGGGACTGGTGTCTCGATCCAAACGTCGAAGGGAACCGTGACGGCGCGCCGTGCCCTCTGCACGGTTTCAACGGGCATTCTGGGCTCAGGCGAACTCAGCTTCTCGCCGCCACTGCCCGACTGGAAGCAGGAAGCCGTCCATGGCCTGCCCATGGGTACCGAGAACAAGATGGGAGTCGCCTTCGACACGGACGTGTTCGGTGCCGGGGGGCGTGGCCACTACACAGTCTGGAATCGCGACGGCGAGACGGCAAAGATCGACGCAAGCGCCATGGGTCTCGACGTCGCCGCCGTCTTTGTCGGTGGCCGACGCGCGATATGGCTCGAAAGGCAGGGCCCGCAGGCCTGCCACGACTTCGCCGTGGACAGGGTGGCCGAGGTGTTCGGCAACGACATACGCAAACACGTCGTGCGGTCCATCACGACCGCCTGGAGCACGGACCCCTGGACGCGGGGCTCGTGGGCCTGCGCACGGCCCGGGCAGGCACACCAGCGTGAACACCTGGCACGCAGCATTGGCGATCGCCTCTTCTTCGCCGGCGAGGCCACCATGGTGGGTGGACAGGGAACCTGCCACGGCGCCTATTTCTCCGGCATCCGGGCAGCAAGAGAGATTGCCGACCGCCTGCACCGGGACTAGCGGGGACGCCCGTCCACTCCGGTCGTAACAGGGGCACCGGATCCGGACCAAACCGACTCTGCCCTGATGACCGCGCCGGAAGAGTGCAGATCTAGCCGCTGCCCTGAACGACATCTGCGTCCAGCCGGACGCGCTTGCGGTTCATCGGAGCCCAGCTTGCCACTCTGAGCTTGTTCGTGCGCTCCTCGCGTCTCTGGAGTGCCTCGGGACCCAGGTCGCCCGGACCATCGCCCGCCGTGCCGTTGAGCACCTCGTTGGGGTGCTTGTGGTCGACAAAACCGAGGTTCACGGCGCCGAGGTCGTATCCGATCAATTCCTGGAGCCGCTGCGGGAAGGTCCGGGCCAGTTCGGGTGGACAGGCCATGTACTGGTTCTCCTCCTGGCGCAGCCAGGCGAGCGAGAACTGGATGGCGCATCCGGTGCGCGCGCCGTTCGATCGGTTCGCGCCACCGCCATGAAAGACTGCGCCGTTGTAGAGCAGCAACGAGCCCGCGGGCATCTCGGCCTGCACGACCTCGCTCTCGACCGGCGTCCGTCCCTCATCCCAGAGATGGCTTCCGGGCACAAGCCAGGTGGCGCCGTTCTCGCGTGTGAAGTCCGTCACGGCCCACATGGTCGCGCAGATGAGCGGCGGGGCCGGATTCTGGAAAGGATAGAGGCCTGCGTCCCGGTGGAGAATCTGCGCGGTCTCGCCCGGAAGGAGATGCATCACGCCCGTGTAGTTAATCTGGATCCGGACGCAGAAGGGGCCGAGGACGCCTTCGACGACCTCCAGCAGCATCGGGTCGAGCGCCATGACACGCGCCTGTTCGCAGCGCGCCAGCAGACGGCCGAAACGAACCGTCCTCATGCCCATGAAGTCCTCGTGGCCGGCCGGCGTCGCGGCGATCAGCGGATCGAGTTCGCCGCGCAGGCGGGCGAGGCTGTCAGCGTCGAGCATGTCGCGGATGATGGCGTAGCCCTCGTCGGCGATTGCTTCGGCAACAGTGGCGGGAGCGGCGGATCTCTCGAACGTTCTGAGCGCGGACATGCGACCTCCCCCGGTGGCTGCATCGACTATAGTGCGGGCCGCGGCCGGCCGCGACTCCGTCAACGGGAGATGGATGTTTCTCGTCCGGGAGTTACGCGATTCAGCGCCTCTTTGTGGGTCTGGCTGGCTTTGGAAAAAAGCCATCGAAAGCGTGCCGACACCTTCCCAAGGGCGGTCTCACCGGCAACATTGCGGTTCGGGGGTTTCGCAACAGGTTTCGGGACGGCCTCTTGCCCGTTCGATGGCACTTCCGCCCGGAGCGGCGAAGTATCCCGAAAACCGGGGATTGCGCGATGCAAGAAGACAGTAGCACGTGGCTACCCGCACAACTCGCGGCGATCGAGGACGCGACTGCCCGGCTGGGTTTCGACATGGCGTCCGCGCGCGACACCGGGGCGCTGTTACGCGTTCTAGCCGCCGGAAAGCCGGCAGGCCGGTTTCTCGAGATCGGAACCGGCACCGGGCTTGCCACAGCCTGGCTGTTGGACGGCATGGACAGCACTTCGTTGCTCCATACGATTGACACAAACGGCGATGTGGTGGCCGTGGCCCGGTGCTTTCTGGGCCAGGATCCGAGAGTGCGGTTTGTCATCGGAGACGCCATTGGGTGGCTGGAAGTCAACAGGCATCTGTCATTCGACCTGATTTTCGCTGACGCCATTCCGGGCAAGTACGAGCGCTTCGCGACCGCTTGGGATCGCTTGAAGTCCGGAGGCATCTACGTCATTGACGACATGCAGCCGCAAGGGAACTGGCCCGATGGCCATGGTGAGAGGGTCGCCGGGTTGCTGTCCTCTCTGAAGCAGCGTTCGGACTGCACGGTGGTCGAGTTGGACTGGAGTACCGGTCTGGTGATTGCCGCCAAGTCCGCACACTGACCGCGCATTCCGCTTCCGAGAGGAGAGATGCGCGTTTCCACCCGGATTCAACACCGCGCGCGCCGGACGCATGCCCCTTGCGCTTTCGACGATCAGCCCGGGACCTGCACTCCTTCTGCGTGCATCCGGAGCGTACCACACTGATACCAACGATGCGGCGCCGTGTGCGTGTTGGCTCAGTGTGCTTCAGGCAGAATTGTCTGACCGTGGTGACGGCCCGCTGTAAGGATGGTGCGGTGGAACACCCGGAAAGATGGAGATCCGACGCAGGTCAGCTACACGTAGCTGATGGCGGTGATCTCGAGTTCGAGGTCACCTGCGGGGCGCCGCCAGGTGACAGTGTCGCCCACCTCGGCGCCGATGAGCGCGCGGGCCAGGGGTGAGACCCAGCTCACCATGCCCTTGTCGATGTCGGCCTGGTTCTCGCCGACGATGCGCCAGGAGTGGTGCTCTCCGTTTTCGTCCAGCACGTCGACCC
>JAJEHK010000258.1 GCA_022823765.1 Alphaproteobacteria bacterium
TGGAATGCGCCGGAAGCGCGGCATCCGCGCTATGCCGCCTTCAAGAGTGCGCTCTACAGCCTCATCGACCCGCGATTCTCGGCGTACTTCGACTCGCCCGGCAAGGCGCTCATCCGGCTCGACGAGATCGTATGGGGCGGCGTGCGGCAGGATGGTATCCCGCCGCTTCGCAACCCGGCGATGCTGGATGCCGACGAAGCCGGCTATCTGGAGGACGACCACATCGTCTTCGGCCTCTCCGTCAACGGCGATGCCCGCGCCTATCCCAAGCGCATCCTCGCCTGGCACGAGATGTTCACCGACATCGTCGGCGGTGTGCCGGTCGCCGGAGTGTACTGCACCCTGTGCGGCACCGTGATCCTCTATCACACCGGGCACGACGGCGTGATTCACGAACTCGGCACGAGCGGTTTCCTCTACCGTTCGAACAAGCTCATGTACGACCAGGCGACCCAGTCGCTATGGAGCACGATGCGGGGCGCGCCGGTCGTCGGGCCCCTCGTCGGAAAGGACATCGTGCTGGAGAGGGGAGCCGTGGTGACGACCACCTGGAGCGAGTGGCGTCGGCGGCACCCCGAAACCCTGGTGCTCTCGCTCGATACCGGCCACCTGCGCGACTATTCCGAAGGGGCTGCCTACCGCGACTACTTCGCGACCGACGAACTGATGTTCACGGTCCCGGTCCTTGATACCCGATTGCGGAACAAGGACGAGGTGTTCACGGTGCTGCTTGCCCTTCACCCCGGGGCGCCGCTTGCCATATCGGCCGAGTTCCTCGCCGCAACGCCTCTGCATCACGATGCGATCGAAGGGACCCCGCTCGTGGTGCTCACCGATGCATCGGGCGCGAACCGCGCTTTCACAAGTGAAGACGTGACATTCACCCGGTACGACAGCGACCGGAGCGTCGAGGACAGCTCCGGCATGATCTGGACGATGGACGAGCACGGCCTGACCGCCGCTGACGGGCGTGTGCTTCAGCGAATCCCGGCGCAGCGGGCATTCTGGTTCGGCTGGCACGCCGCGTTCCCGAACACCCGCCTGGTACCCTAGCGGGAAAACACACCCTTCGGCATCACGTACGCGATACCTTCCCGGTCACTTACCAATCACAAACGTCTCGATGCTAAGACCAAGTGTCGTACCCACATCTTCTGCATCCGCAGGATCGACACAGGCAACGAGGCCGCCTGCTACCCTAATGGCGGCACTCTGCACTTCGTGCCGCATCGCCGGCATCATCTGACCGGCCCGGAGGACTTCGGAAATCAGTACTTTCCGATGGCGTCAAAGTCGAGTTCGACAAGCGGATCGCGTCTGTCGTCACGCGCCCTGACAATCTTGATGAAGTTCATGTCTGCCAACCGTATCAGTTCCCGCTGAAACGTTCTTTTCGTCACCCCCTTGTAGGCCTCCCTGATGTAAGGTGATTCAAGCAATTCCGACAGACTGACTCTGAGGGAAGGGTGCTCGGAAAACGGATCGACGGGCTCTGTCTTGGCAATGAGATAGTCGAGGAGGTTGTATTCCCTCTGGTTGAGGACTCTTCTGCGCTCACCGACCCTGGTGTTGAAGGCGCGGACGAGCATGGCGCGATAGACAACCCGGTTCAGCCTGGTCTTGACAAAATTGTTGATGCCCTCGAGTTCCTCCAGGAAGCCACGCACACCAAACTTGATGAATCTGGTCACATCGAACGGCCGGGTATGCCTGCAATCCTGCAACGTCGTCTTGTACTCGGCTTCATGCCTGTAGAAATAGTTCGAGAGCCCATAGAAGCCGAGAACGTTGTAGCCGCCCTGAAACAGTATGCCAGCCTCGACCAAGCGTGATACGCGACCATTTCCGTCGCCAAAGGGATGGATGGTGACAAGAAAATAGTGAGCCAGAAGGGCACGAATGACGGGGTGCAGACCATTCGTCTCTCGCGAATTCATGAAAGCGATGTACTCGTCGATCAGGCGGTGAATGCGCTCATGCGGCGCTCCACGATGCACACCCCCGAGCTCAGGTGACCCGACAACGACGGGAAAATCCCTGAATCTCCCGGGTACATTTTGAACTTCATCAGAGATTGTGGTCATCATCTCGTGCATCGACAGAACATCGCCCACACTGAGTGGGGAACTGCCCGGGACAAACCTCTCCTGCACCCACTGTTGGGCGAGACCTGCATTCCGGACTTGCTGCTGGTCCCTGGTGGCCAACTGCCGATCCGTGCCGGTAGGCTGTTCGATGATAGCGATTTGCCGCGACACCTCTGCCTCCGTCAACTGGTTCCCTTCAAGAGCCGTCGTTCCGTGAACAGCCCGTACACGGTTCAGTTGATCCAGCTGTGCCCGCCAGTCGGGCGGCAGAATGAGATTCTGGGCAGACAGTTTGTAGGCTTCGATGGATACGAGATCCTGAAACAGCCCGACCATGTCCAGTTTGTATGTGAACGTGAAAGTGGCCCAATCCATTCTGACATCCTGCATGTCACGTTATTTGGCATACCAATAGCAGGAATAGCAACATGATGTCAAATATCTATCAGACAGCAATGTCAAACTTGACACACTAATTGACACATTGTTTGACATATCATGTCGCCGCTCGCGACAACGTGGATGATACCACCCGTCACCAGCATCAGGGACGTGACAGGCGCGTACGGGGTACCCTGACGGTCCGGTCAGACCGTCCAATCGACGACATGGTCAGGGAGATCCTCGTCGGCGACGTCGGCCTCGGAGACGACACGGTTAGAGAGCGACACCCCGGCGCGATGCACGCTGTCGGGATCACCCGACACCAGGGGGTGCCAGTCGGGAAGATCGCGGCCCTCGTGGAGCAGGCGATAGGCGCAGGTGCCGGGCAACCATGCCAGCAACGAGGCAATGGTTTCCGGCGTGATGCGGATACACTCCGGGACCCGCTCGAAGCGCCTGGTGTAGTCCCGGCAGCGGCAGGTGACGGTGTCGAGAAGGAAGCACGTGACGTCGGTGTTGGAGATGGTGCCGTCATCGACATCCTCAAGCTTCACGAGGCAGCACTTGCCGCAGCCGTCGCAGAGCGATTCCCACTCCTGCCCGTTCATCTCCTCCAGGGACTTGGTGCGCCAGAAGGGTTCGCCTGCCATCAGTAGACATCCCTGTAGCGCCGGCAGACCTCTTCCGGTGTCAATCCTGCAATGCCGTCGAGTTCCCCGCGCTTGTGCATGACGTAGGCCTCGAGAAGTTCGCCCGGCAGGAGCGTTCCGGCGTCAGGCGCGCACTCGAGACGGTCGAGGGCCTCGCCAAGCGAGACCGGCAGACGCTCGACACCGTGCTCCCCGCGTTCATCGTCGCTCATTGCATCGGGGTCGGACGACACCGGTTCGGGAGTGGGCAGGCCCTCGCGGATCCCCTCGAGACCGGCCCTGACAAGGATGCCGAGCTGGAGCCAGGGACTGGCCGCCGCATCGCCGGCGCGGAATTCGACATTGAAGGCCGAGGCGACATCGGCGCCGGGCGTTTCAGGGCCCGGGCAGATGCGGACCGCCGCCTCACGGTCCCGCCAGCCCAGGTTGTTGTAGGCGGAGCTCCAGGAATGCGGCTTGAGACGCTGGTAGGAGGCCGCAGAGGGCGCCGTGACGGCCACCAACGCCGGCAGGCGTTTGAGGATTCCTGCGACAAAACTCCCCATCCGGGCGGCAAGGCCCGAGGGTTGCGACGGATCATGGCTGACCGGCCGGCCATCCCGGTCCCGGAAGCTCATGTGGATGTGGACGCCATTGCCGGGGCCGGCAGGATCGACCTGTGGCGAGAAGCTGACATCCCGGTCGAGGCGCCTGGCGGCGGCGCGCACCATTTCCCGGGCGATGATGGCGCGGTCCGCCGCCACCATGCCAAGCGCCGGCCTGACGGTGAATTCGAACTGGCTCCTGCCGAACTCCGGCAGGAATGTCTCGGGCTCGGCACCGGCGGCCTCAAGCGCGTGGAGCACGACGCCTGGAAAGTCGCCGGCGCGTCTCACCTTGTCGAGGCTGTAGGAATCGCCCCCGCGTTCTGCCAGGCCCCCGTCGTGGAACTCGTGCTCGAAGGCGGCGACGAGTGTCAGCCCCGTCTCCTCGCGGAGGCTCTCGAGGGCACTGGCGAGGTAATGCCTCAGGCAGCACTCCCAGGGCCCGCCGTCCATGGTGCAAAGGCCTCCCAGCATGAACCACTCATCCGGACTGCCGTCACCGAAATCGACCCTGACCTCGGTGGCCGGATCCGCCATCAGGGCCAGATCTCCCAGCGGTCCCCATGGCGTGGCGGGGATCGTCCCCCAGCAATTGATCATGTGGTTGGTGTGGGTGAACCCCACCCCTTGTTCGAGGCGCTCCTCGAGCCAGGCCGCCGGGAAACCCTTGCCGCGAACCTGTCCCGCGATGTCGCTCGTGACGATCATCACGAGCGGGATGCGGTGGATCACACGTCGAAACCGTAGATGCGCCGCGCATTGTCAAAGACGATACGGCGCCTGTCTTCCATGGAAATGCCGGCGAAGGTCCGCTCGATCACCTCCTGGCTGTGCGGGAAGGTCCCTTCGTCGTGCGGGTAGTCGCTGCCCCACAGGAGGACCTCCGATCCGGTGAAGTCCAGCAGTCTCAAGGCAATGGGATCGTCGCTGAAGGTGACCGCGCCCTGACGCCTGAAGAACTCGCTCGGTCTCATCTCCAGTTCGGGACGGATCCACATGTGCTTCTTCTCCACCTGTTCGTCGAGCACATGGAGCAGCCATGCGAGCCATCCGGCGCCGCACTCGACCACGACGAACTTGAGGTCCGGATAACGCTGCAGCGCACCCGACGCGATCAGCAGCGCCACCGGGCTCTGCCCCCTTGCCATGCTCATGGCCATGTGGGCGAGAGCGCCGCCATGGCCCTCCTCCTCGCCCCAGTCATCGGGGTACTGATCCTCGCTCTCTGTGAAGGCATGGAGCGAGATGACGAGATCGTGATCGGCACACGCCGACCACAGCCGGTCATAGTCAGGCAGGTTGTAGGGCCTGCCGTCCACGGTCAGGGGAATCTTGATGCTGCGGTACCCCTCCCGCGCCACCCTTGCGACTTCGCGAACGGCCTCGTCGAGATCGATGACGGGAACGATGGCGACGGGAACGAAATTCTCGCGGTGTCCGCCAAAGTGCTCGATGCACCAGTCGTTGTAGGCGCGGGCCACGGCAAACTGGTAACCGGGATCCCTGGAGTTGTAGAGAAAGAGCGAGGTGTTGGGATAGAGGACTTCGGCGCTGATTCCGTCGCGGACCTGGTCTGCCAGGCGACGCTCGATATCCCTGCCACCGCTCGGATCGTTGCGGAACTCGCGATTCTGGTCGTCCTCGTCCGTGCGTTCCGAAGCAAGGTCGATGCGCCGCGGCTTCTTGCCGTCCACCACGAAGTAGGTGGCGCCATCGCGCTCCTCGAACCTGGGGACGCGGTCCCTGTACTTCCTGTCCAGCCTCTCCCCGTAGAGTTCCGGCGGTTCCTGCACGTGGCTGTCAGCCGAGATCACGCGCTGATCGCTCATCGTTCGCTCCCGTCCCCGAATTGGGGCAAGAGTGCACCCGACAACCGACATGACTCAAGCCCCGCGGTCTCCCCGTCATGATGCGGGCCCCAAGGCGCATCCCCGCCCGGCTTCGGGAATCGGGGTGCGCGGCGTATAATCCCGTTGGAGGGGCCTGGTGCCTCGGAATCCCAGTCAACCGGAAGGAGTACTGCTGATGACCGAAACACGCATCGAACACGTGGCCGCGGGGACATCGACCGACAGCATTGTCGAGATCCTCGATCGGGACGGCTGCGTCATTATCGACAGGCTGATCGGCGAGGCGCGATGCGATCAGATACTCGATGAACTGCATCCCTGGATGAGCAAGGTGCCGACCGGTGCCGGCGAGTGGCTGGGTTTCAGGACGAGACGCACCCACGGCCTGGTCGCCAAGTCACAGGCGGTTCGAGAGGAAATCTGCAATTCCGAGGTCCTCGCGATCCTCGACCGGACGCTGGGACCGTGGTGCGACAACTATCAGCTGAGCTCGAGTTCGACGACATCGATCGGACCAGGTGAATCGGCACAGGAAGTTCACCGGGATGCCCTGATGTTTCCGTTCAAGCATCCAACAGAGCGCGTGGCCTACATGACGGCCTTCTGGGCGCTGGCCGAATTCACCAGGGAAAACGGCGCGACCCGCGTGGTTCCGGGAAGCCACCGCTGGGATGACGAGCGCGTCGCCGAGGAGGACGAGTTTGCGCAGGCCGTGATGGACAAGGGTTCGTGCCTCATCTTCACCTACGCCGTTCACCACGGCGGCGGCGCCAACACGACGAAGGATGTCTGGCGCCACGCCCTCTTCCTCTCCTATGTGGTCGGTTGGCTGCGCCAGGAGGAGAACCAGTATCTGGTGAGTCCGGTCGAGGTGGCCCGGCACTACCCCGAACAGCTCCAAAGGCTGATTGGCTATCAGGTTCACCGGCCCTTCCTGGGCTGGTACGACCTCCAGGAACCGCTGAAGCTGCTGCAGGGCTACGAGGAAACCTCGGAAGCCAATGTCGATCTCTACGCCGCAGGCGAGGAGCACGGGGTCCTGAGCAGAAACGTGCGCCGGCTCTGAAACCCCGAGCTGCTGCACATGGCCTGATCACTGCCACCGTCGAAGGGTATGCCGCAAGACGGCTGGGCTTGGCACGTCCATGACGGGCGAGGCGCGTCCCCGTTGTCGTAGAGGGTCATGCAGCATCGAGGCTGACGACCGAGACACCGTCACCCAGCACTTGGCGGGCAAGGCCGACAAGGTGTGCATGATGGGTGAACACCAGCACCTGGCAGGTGCCGGCCAGGCGGTGTAGCACCTCCAGTCCGGCCGCCGCGCGCTCATCGTCGAAGTTGACAAAGAGATCGTCGGCGATGAACGGCAGGGCGGCATTTCCTTCCAGCCAGCCGTCTATCGCGGCAAGTCTCAGCGCAAGCCACAACTGATCCACCGTGCCGTCACTCATGCCTGTGACATCGACCTTGCTGCCGTCTGTCCGCGTACCGGCCAGGATCGCCTGGTCCTTCTCGTCGAAGCGAAGGCCAAGACTGCTAAAGGACCCCTGTGTCAGCGTGGCAAAGAGGGTCGAGGCCCTCCTCAACAACGGCGCCTGCTGCTCGGCCCGGTAACGGTCAACGGCCCACTGAAGGAGTCTCAGCCCAGTCTGGACACGCACATAGCGCGCCGAGAGGTCTTCCAGTTCCGCCAGAATCGCCTGGCGATCCCAGGCGGCCGCAATGGCGGCATCCCCACCGTCGATGGAATCGAGGGTGGTAGCCGTTTCTCGTTCCGCAAGAGCCGCCCTGTCGATCGGATCGTCAAGCTGTTTCAGACTGTCGGACATGGATTCGATCTCGGCGCCGAGTCGATCGGGATCCACGTCCCGAGCCTCCTCTTCCAGTTCTCTCTCGGAACGCCCGCCGCCGTTCTTCGCCAGGGACGCCGTGAGTTCGTCGATCTCGCGTCCGAGACGGCTCGCTTCATCAGATCGAGCAATTTCGCGACGTAGTTCGCCAACGGATTCAGCGCCGGTGCGGGCGATGAGGTCACGGATCGTGATATCCGCCTCGCGTCTGGCATGGCGTATCTCTTCGAGCTCCTGTTCCCTTCGCGCAAGCATGTCCTTCATGCGGTCGAACCGGTCCTGTTTCGCCGTCTCCTCTGACAGCTGCCGGGCAAGATCTCTGACAACTGTGTCTACATCCCGGTCCCCCGGTTTCTCCGCCACCGTTTCCACAAGTCTGCCGACACGGGTTGCGAACGCTTCGAGATCACGCTCGATCTTGCCGATCCGTCTTTCTCTCAGCTCTGTCGCGCGGTCCATGTCGCCGCGCATCTCCTCGATGATTCGGAGTCTGTCGCCAGCCTGTTCAGGCGATTCAAGGACGTCGATTCCCTCGGTGGCGGTGCGCCACGTCGCATTCAGGGATAGGAGGCCCGCCTCTTCCCTGACAAGGGCTGACGCCCTCTCCCGCTCCTCGCGACGTGCCTCCTCCAGGTCGCGTGCAAGGTCGGCACGCTTGCGGTTCCTGTCGTTCAGCTTGTCGCAATGACTGGCGACAAGGGACCGAACAGTGCCGAATGGTCTCGCGTCCAGATCATCTGTCTCGATTCCGAGAGCAGCCGCTTCGGCAATGAGAAGATCCCGTGCCTTGCGTTCTTCTTCGACGCGAGCCGCGAGGGTTCGCGCAGCCCTTCTCTCGTCCTCGTGTGCCTGCAGTGCGGTGTGGCGATCCATCAGCCACTTGACCATGGCATCGGGATCGAGCGGATCACCGGGAAGGTCACGCAGAAGGTCGTTCCATGTTTCGCGCAGGTCACTCAATCGACGGCTGTGCTCATCACGTTCCTCACCAAGCGTGGTACGCCTGGTCTCCAGGCGTTCCATGACGGCGGCGATTTCCTCGAGTCGGGCAACCGTTCGGGCGGCGGAGAATCGCTTGTCCGCCGCCTCGTCAGCGTGACGAATTGCCTCTTTGAGATCACCGACAGGATCGCTTTCGAATTCCGTCCCCCCGTTGGCCAGGCACGTACGCACCGTGTCGAGATGTTGATCGCGGGACAGCCGCAATGCTCCGATCTCTTCGGCAGTGACGATCTCGCCGGCAACAGTGAGAGTCTCGCGCTTCGCTTGATGTTCCCCGAGCTCCCGTTCGACAGAGGCAAGCCGTACCCGACAGTCATCCAGACGATCGCCGCCCTGCTTGAGCTTGTCCCGCAACTCCTGCACCCGTTCCAGTGGTGGCACCCAAAGACGGGCGAGATGGTCGACATCGTCAACCAGTGACAGCAGGGGCCGGACCAGGGTCTCGCTGCGGGACGCCAGTTCACGATGCTCGCGCTCCGCAGCCTTGCGGGCCGTTTCCGGATCGGCATTTCCGTCCGTTGTCTGCAGGGCCGCCTGCAGTGGTCCGACATCTGCCTCCGGACCCATCTCCTGAAGTCGTTCGTCCAGGATCCGGGCGCGTTCGACTGCATCATTCGCATGCTGGCGCGCCAGGTCGCAGACGTGCCCCAGTCGGATCCATTTATCGCTGAGTTCGCGCAGCCGCGTCACGAGATGGGGCGCCGGCAGACGCGACGCCTGCCACTCCTCGAGTCCAAGGTCCCGAGCCCGGACTTGCAAGCGCTGCTCCATGTCGGCGAGCTCGCGGCGTCGCTTGGGAAGATCCTCCCTTTCCGGTTGCAGCTGGATGCGCCGCTGGTCGAGATCCGTGATCTCCCTTGCGTTCTCCAGCAACGTGCCGTCGATCTTGATGGACACCGCCTCTTCGCTTTCCCGGGCGATCTCTTTCTCGAGTTGCTCGATCTTGGCATCGTTCAGCGACACCGTGCGCTCGGCCCCGTCCAGAACTTCCAGGACATCGTCGGCAAACGGCTGGATGTCGCCAAGCCCGGCCAAGGTCGCGAGCACCTCCTTCTTGCGCCTGAGATCCGGATAGACGAGTCGGATGCGGTTCAGGCGCTCGCTCGCCTGGCGCAGATCCGCACGCTGGCACCGCAGGCCATCAAGGATCATTCGGGCCTCGTGCGCCTCTTCCCGGGCCCGCTTCCAGTCGTCTCCTGTCACCGTGGCCTCACCCAGGGCAGCGGTGGCGTCATTGAGCCGGTCAACAAGCTGGTAGAAGGGCTTCCCCGCCGCTTTCCTCGGCGTAAAAAGTGTTCCGGCCTCTTCTCTCATGGCGCGTATGTGGTTGGCGATCTCCTCGGTTCCGGTGGCAGCCCCGAAGATCATGGCTGCCGTCTCGCTCCGCGGGTCAGAAAGTTCCTGACCACTCTTTCTCAGGCGCTCGTGAGAGAGGCTGAACATGCGCTCGAGAAAGTGCCGATCGGCGCCTCCCAGAAAGAACCGCAGGACATCGGGCGCAAGCGCCACACCATCGACGTCGAGAAGCGTGTTCGACGTTCCCTTGCGGCGGTGGAATTCGAGGGAGCGCCCTTCGTGCTCGATGAGGGCTCCCACCATCATGTCGCGATAGCCGTGCCTGAAGCCGAAGGCCGAGCGCTGGGGGATGCCGAAGAGCGCGTCTTCCAGGGCGTGGCGTGATGTCGACTTTCCGGCCTCGTTGGCGCCGACAATGATGTGGAGATCGTGGCTGCCTTCGGGGAACTCCAGGGACCGGTCGCTGAAGTGCCCGTAGCTGAGGAGGTCGAGGCGGCAAACCCTCACAATCAGTCTCCGAGCAGACGGGAGATGACGCCGAGCCGTTCCCGCTGGAGAAGCGCGCCGACGTCTTGGTCCCTCGCCAGCCTGAGAAGATCTGTGCCGGGATTGGAGGCAATCTCCCGCGGCAGCTTCGCCAGCAGTTTCGCGACGTCGCTTCTGAGCAGTTCCACGAGGTCCGGATCATCGGCCGCACCCGCCATGAGATCGGCGATGTCTCCGATGCTGCCATCGGCGGCGGTTTCTGCCGCCATGCTGGTGGAGACGACAACGCGCTCGATCCAGGCCCGTTCCTCCCCCAGGCCCAAGGCCACGGCGCGGGCCTCGTCGAGAAGCTGGTGTTCCCTGAGAACGAGCGTACCGTGAAGTCCGGTCGCACCCGTGAGTTCAACTCTGCAGGCCATGAGGCGGCCGCCGGCATCCCGCTCCACCGCGTCCTCGATGGCCTGGGCCATCCGGGGCGGAACGTCGTCAGGATCGTCAAGGCCGGCGACGTCCACGTTGACATGGGTCCAGCGGACGACATCGACGGGAACCGGTTGAATCTCGACACCGCTGTCACTGACCGTCGCGCGCACGTACCCCCGGGGACCGGTTTCGCGGATGTGGCGTCCCTGTATGTTCCCGGGAAACACCACCCAGGGGTCCCGGTGCAGGACCTCCTGGCGATGCACGTGACCCAGCGCCCAGTAGTCATAGGCACGGGCCACGAGATCGGCGAGTGTGCAGGGGGCGTAGTCGGCATGCCCGCCCATGCCACCCAAGCCTGTATGCAGCACGCCGATGTTGAACGTCTCCGCAACCGGATCAGGA
>JAJEHK010000154.1 GCA_022823765.1 Alphaproteobacteria bacterium
GTGCTGGTCAACGTCGGGGACTATGGCGAGGCCTACGATCACGTGCCGGCGAACTGCCATGTCGACAGCTGGTATCCGCAGCCTTCGGTCATCGACGAGGTCGATGCCGTCATCCACCACGGCGGCAACAACAGCTTCAACGAGTGCCTCTACTTCGGCAAGCCGTCGCTCATCATGCCCTATTGCTGGGACGGCCACGACAACGCGACGCACATCGACGAGCGGGGCTACGGTCTCGCGATGGAACGCTACACGTGGAAGGATGCGGACATCGCATCCGCTCTCGAGAGACTGCTGGGCGATGCCGCCATGAAGCAGCGGCTCGAGTCGCTCTCGGCGCACATGCAGGCCGAGGACGGACGCCGCAAGGGTGCGAGGGCCCTCGACGACCTGCTCCGGAAGAGCGCATGACGAAGGCGTCGGTCCTCACAGACGGACCGCTGGTCGACTGGGGACCGGTCGAAGCGCCGCTGGGCGAGCCCGTGTCGCAGACGTCCGGACGGCTCCTCGAAGGCGGCTCCGGCCGCTTCCCCGAGGCCGGATACTGGCGCTGCACCGAAGGCCGCTGGCGCTGCGAGATCGCGCGGAGCGAGTTCTGCCACTTTCTCGAGGGCCGATGCACCTACACGAGCGATGATGGCGCCGTCATCAATGTGACCGGCGGTGACACCGTGTGGTTTCCCGCGGGCTGGAAGGGTGAATGCCGGGTCCTCGACACCGTCTCCAAGGTCTACCTGATCGTATGATCACGCCCCCGAGCCGTGGCAGGTGCTGCCTCGCTCTCCTCTTCGTCCTCGTGCTCCATGCACCGGCCTGGGGTTCCACCGCCAGACTCGAAGAGCTCACCAGGAACCTCCTGGAGGCAGGCCCTGGCGGGGATGACATCGCCTACCGGATCACCATGACGGCCGGAGACGATGGCGCCATCATCGCCACGCTCTCCGATATCGCTCTCCACGACGCATCCACGACTTTCGCTGTCGACGACGTCACCGTCACCTGGAGACCGGCGGGCGACCGGCTCTATTCCGCATCCATGACGATACCGGCTGTCCGCGCGCTCGATGACGAAGGCAACACACTTCTCCGCCTCACCGCCGCCGGCGGGACACTCGACATGCTCGTCAACATCGAGTCCGGACGCCTCGAATCCGGCGCCATCGACGCCAGCGGCGTGACGCTGTCCCTGGCCGGGGGCACGGCACCGCTCCGCATCGACCGCCTGGCAGCGTCCGTGACACCACAGGTGACCGCACCCGCGACATGGGCGGGCCTGGCGGAGATCGCCTTCAACGGACTGGCCGTGACCGCCGGCGATGGGACAACCGTCACGTTGACACGAGGCCATGCCACGACGCGGTTCCGCGACATTCCGGCGGCACCGGACGAGGAAATCATCACGCAGGGAGCCTCCCTGAAGGGCGCGGTATCCCTGGAGGGACTCTCCGGGATCGACGGGTCCGGCCTGCGCGGCGCCATGGACTCGTCCCTCCTGGAATTCACCGTGTCGGGCACCGGCGGCAACCTCGGCGCCATCGCCCTGCAGTACAGCCATGAGGGGCTCACCGTGGAGGATGCCGGACTGGCGCCTGTCATGCCTCAGTCGCTTGCTGGCGATGTGAACCTCGACGCCGTGCCGATCGCAGACCTGCCGGAAGCCTTCGCCCGCCCGTTCGGAAGCGCCATGCCGGAGGGCGCCACGCTCGGCCTCGATCTCGCCTGGACATGGCCCGACGGCGCCGGCAGCGTCAGCGGCCGGCTCGCATCGGCACAACTCGCACCGGTTCTGGCAACGGGGACCGTCAGACTCGTCACCACCGGCATGGGGGACCTGGTCGAGAACGTGATGGCAGCGGCGGCTACCGGCAATCTACGGGCTCGCCACCTCGTCACCTACATTGCCCTCTTCAGGGCCTTGGGCCGCCACGACGAAACGGCAGAAGAGTCCCGTCTCGTCCATGACATCGTGCTGCTGCCCGACAACAGGATCCTGGTGAACGACAACGACATCAACATCCTCCTCAGCCTGCTGAAGGCCGACTGAAGCGGCTGCCGCCAGTGCGAGATCCCGACACTTCGCTGGTCGGACGGTCGCGAGAGCCAATTCTTCCTTGAGGGAGAGCATGATTGAACCCTGGCCCGTTTGCCGGCCCCAGGCGCCCTCGCACAGCAGACAAAAAAGGTCGGGCGCCTCCCGGCGCACCAGGATTACGGGCTCGCGAACGGGACGTCCCCTAACGCGTCGTGTCTTCCAGCAGAGGACCCATGTCGTTGCCGTTGAGCAGGATGCGGCCGTCCTGGGCGAACTCGAGGTCGTAGATGTGCCTCGTCTCGCTGCCGTCCTCGATACGCCGACCCATCGCTTGCATGACCGTGAGCATCTGCACGGTTTCCATCGCGTCGGCATCACCCGAAGTCGTCAAGTCTGTCATGCGCTCGACGAGACCGGCGAGACCGGACACCTCGAGCCGCGCCGTGCCGACGGACATCAACGGCGACTGTCCGGATGCGGTGAACTGCCCGGCAAGATCCGCCCGCAGTGCGCCGCTCTCGTAGCCGAGGCGCTCGATCTCGAACACGCTCCCTGCCCGCAGCACGCGCTGCAGCACGAGCGTCGCGAAGTCCCGGGCCTCGAAGGGGGCGAGGTCATTCAGGGCGTTCCGAAACATGTCCACGCCCAGGACCGACAGATCGAGGGAGGGCAGGTCGCGGAGCGCCAGGCGCAAGTCGAAGTCATGGGGTGCGAGATCGGCATCCAGTCCGGACACCGGAACGGCAAGACCGGTGTGGCCGTACTTGAAAGAGATCGAGGCCGCGTTGGTGTCCAGCCCCTCCATGCCCATGCCGACGTTCATGGCTTCGAAGCCGACCCTCTCCAGCGAGTCGGGATCCTGCACATGGAAATCCGTCAGGACGACCGTCATGGACATGCTTTCCATGAGAGGCGCGCGCGCCATGGCAAGATCCGTGAGCCGGGCAGCGGTCGCCTTCATCCTCTCCTCGTCCGGCGGGTCCAAGATGGCGACATTTCCCTGCATCTCCTGAAACGTTGCGTTCGCGGTGGCGAGAAACACCAGGTCCCAGCCACCATAGGCGAACTCGGCATCGAGCCCGGCGAGTGCGAGCGCTTCCACGCCGTTCACGCCGAGCCGGACACCGTCGACGCTCATGGAGCTGGGACCGCTCCATTTCCCGTCCCGTTCTTCACGCAGCGACAACTGCTGCGCCACCCGGTCGATGGAAAGCCGGAACACCTCCTCGTCGGGAATCGTTCTCCGGAAGACCAGGTCCGTGAAGACGCAGTCGGAGTCGGTCCACACATCGATGCGGGGAACGTAGGACCAGACGCACCGCTGGCCGCCGAGCGAGGTGCCGCCGACCAAGGCGCCTGCGTCGTCGTAAATCGACGTGGTCCGGGGCAGAAGCAACGTCACGCGGTAGCGGTTCGGACCGTCCGGAACCAGATCGAGTTCCGCGTCGCCGATCGTCCAGACCAAGTCAGGTCCGAATGAGTCAGGTCCGAAAAGGACGATGTCGCGCACGACCACCGAGATGGTGCCGCTTGCGTCCTCGTTCACGTCAACAACGTAGCCGGCACCACCGCCCTTCCGTTCCATCGATGCCGAGATCTGGCCCATGACCCCCTCGACTCGCTGTCGCAGAAGTGAGGCCGTGTCGGACTCTTCGGCCGGGGTCTGCGCCGCGACCGGAGAGGCGGCCAGGGCCGCACACAGGAGAAGGGCAAGAATCGGCCGGATCACGGCAGGCGTCCGTGGGTAGAGATGCGATCCGGCAGGTTAGGGCATGGAGTCCCGGCGCGACAACCGGCTTGCAGCGCCTTTCGCGGGCCGCCCGTTCGCCGACACCAACGGGGAACCGGTGAACAACTCGTTCAACTCCCTGCGAGTGACACCGATCACGGCCAGTCGTTCTTCCTAGAAGGCAACGAGGCTTCGGTGCACCAGGAAGCCGTCCGCACGCAGCAATTCGGTGTGCAGCGCCTCGCCCGTCTCGCGTGTCTGCAAGCGCAATTCGCCCGGCATGGACATGCCTGTGGACTCGCCGGTGCGGGCCGCGTCGATGAACGCCCCAATCTCGGCCAGCGTCGGCTGTCCGCGCACCGACACATCCCTCTCCGCGATGGCTTGCGTGGCCGTGGCTGTCAACTGCCTCATCCAGAGCTTCCTGAAGAGCCCGCCATTGGCGAATTCGTCGCCTCCGGCGATCCTGCCGTCGACGGCGAAGACATAGCCCACGGCGTCCTGGTGACCTTGAGCCAGCGAACCCAGGGCCACTTCGTAGCGCTCCAGGGCCGAGGCGAGACCCGGGTTCTCCAGCGACAGCTGCAGGCTCGAGGGAGAGCGCGCGTCCGCGACTTCCAGCGCCATGGCCGAACCCAGGTCCGCCTGAACCGCGCTGACCGACTCCCACACCCGGCTCTGAAGGTTCTCGCTGTCCGACCAATCCCACCTTGCCAGATCATCGCTTTCGGGTGCGAGCCAGCGTTTCGCCTGTTCAAACAGCGCGATCCTGCCCTGACTCGACGGCAGGCGGGCCGTTGATTTCGAGAACACGCTCACCTCTTCCCCGCCCCTCGCGGACCATCGGCCGCCCTCCACGCAGAAGACGCCGATGGAAAGATCCCCCGAACCTGGCGGAACGATCATGCTGGCGATCACGACACGGTCCTGCTTGCCGCCCTTGAAGATGTCGCCCGACTGGATGAAGACCTCGCGGTCGCCCGTATTGCGCACGATGAGCTCCTCGACCACGCCGGTCTCGATGACCTCGACGAGGCCCCGCTCCATTGCCTCGTCCAGGGTGAGCGGTACGGGACCGTCACGTCCGCCTTCGCGGTGAATCAGGTAAACGGCCAGGTTGTCGTGCGCGTAGGGGCCGCTCAGCCAGTAACTCCCGTCATCCGCGCCGGCCGCGGCCGGCGTTGTCCATCCCGTCGCGATGACGGCCGCCAGAGCGGCGGCCAGCCAGTATCCTTGTCTACGCATGTGAAACTTCCTCCCCGAGATATCCTTCCGAATTACGCTACATGGCCTTTGGGGCGACACCGCGGCCAAATTGCGGCAATTCTCTGTCCGCCAGGCTGGCGAACCCTTCTCGATGGCTGGCCTTGCGGCGGGTCTGCGCCACACCGCAGTATCGTCCTCTGCCGTCACAAAGAGAGAGCGATGGCGGACCAGAAGGAAGTTCCAGGCGACGCGCCGCTGATCGGCGGGGTCGAGGAGTGCACGATCGTTCTCGTGCCCTACCGTCAGGAGTGGGCCGAGACGTTTCGCCTGCACCGGGAGCGCATCGCGGCGGCACTCGGCTCAGGCGCACTCGACATCGACCACATCGGATCCACCGCCGTGCCCGGCCTCGAGGCCAAACCGATCGTCGATGTGCTCGTCGCGGTCGCCGATTCCGCCGACGAGGATGCCTATCTGCCGGCGATGGAGGATTGCGGGTACGTGCTGCGTGTGCGCGAACCCGACTTCGAGGAACACAGGATGTTCCGCACCCCGGAACGTGACGTGCATGTCCATGTGCTCTCGGAAGGCTCCCCGGAGATCGAGCGCTACCTGCGCTTCCGCGACGCGCTGCGCGCCACTCCGTTTCTGCGCGCCCGCTACCAGGAGCTCAAGCGGGCCCTGGCAGCGCAGGGCCCACAGGATATGAACGCCTATGCCCGGGCGAAGTCGGAGTTCGTCGAGGCGATCATCCGCTGGTCGAGGCGAACAGACAGACGTGCCCCGCAACTCGCACCCGGTGGCGGCTGAGGAATCCTCAGACGCACACGGCAGGGCGCACCGCTGGTCCGGTCCTTTCCCGGTGGGCTGGCGAGCCCCGTCCTCTTCATCAGCGTCATTGACGGCGTCCCTGCGAACATGACAATCCACATGACAACGGGGGTGACCGGACGGCGCGGATGGAATTCGATATCTTCGTTCTCGTCCAGTCCGTCGTCGTCGCCCTGCCGGCGGCCTGGCTTTCCCTGGGCGCTCTCGACAACATCCTCCATCCCCAGATCAACCGCGACGATGTGGCCCGGGTCCTGGCGCTCGAGGCGCTGCGGGAGTGGCCGGACGTCCGGGAAAGGGTCGGCTACCGGGCCATCACGAACGGAAGGACGGTCCGTCGCCTCTTCATTCTGATAGTGATTGCCGAATGCGCGGTGTCGATCCTGCTGTGGATCGGTGCCATCTGCCTGGGACTGGCGTTCTTCGGCCTTGCCGATCACGACCGGGCCCGCGACCTTGCCATGATCGGCACCCTGGGTTTCACAGGCATCTGGGCGTCATTCCTGACGGGAGGCCAGTGGTTCTACTACTGGTATGACTTCTATGGTCGATCCATCCACCTCTAGGCCACGCTCTGGGGACTGGCCACCCTGATCATCCTGGCCCTCTAGGATCTTCACGACACCTCCCGGAAATCCCGGACACGAACCAGCCGATGTCCCACGGCATGGCCGTCAGGCAAACCGGATGCAGGAACAGCGCGGACCGCCCTGTGTCGACGTGGCAGTTCATCAAGAACGTTCTCCGGGTAACCTGTCGGTCGCCCTTTGCATAACTTGCTGACAGGGAAGGTGACCGGATTGTCCCAGGAGTTGTCTGAACCGGATATCCGGGTGAGCGTCAGGCGAACAGGGCTGGCGTCGATACTGTTTGCGATACTGCGTCCGGGAGAGGCAAAGGCCGCGTCAGTCAATGCGGATCGCATCAAACTTGCCATTGGATCACGCACCTGCGAGATCGCGCTGGGCGACATCCAATCGGTCGAAGCAAGGGTGGGACGGCGCTGGACTCGCCTGCAATTCCGCCATGCCGCGGGAACGCTGGTCGTATCCGGGCTGTCTCGGACCTCGGGCCACGCACTGGTGAACGCTGTGGAGACGGCAAGGACCGGGTGGTGGCGCCGTGCACTTGCGCCCCGGATCGACTCGCTGCGGTCGCTGCACGATCAGCTGACAGTGCTCGCGGATCCCCGGAGATACGTGGATGCAGAGACCTTCGACAAGATCGCGCGCAATGCACGGACGGCAATCGGGGATCTTGCGGCATGCTGGCCGCACTCTCTCACCGATACTCCCGAAATCCGGACGTTGAGAGACATCATGGCCTTCCTGGAAGCGCCAGAAGATGTCCGATCAAGGGCCAACGAGACATTTGTCGCAAGCGAACTGGCCCGCTCCCGCTCCCTGTTCGACCAGATCGAAACCAGCCCCCTGACGGAAGAGCAGCGGAAGGCCGTGGTGATCGACGATCGACGCAACCTCGTCATTGCTGCAGCGGGCAGTGGCAAGACATCGGTAATTGTCGCCAAGGCGGGATGGCTGGTGCGAAGAGAGTTTCGAAAACCCTCCGAACTCCTGCTGCTCGCCTTTGCGCGGGACGCCCGGAACGAGATGGAGGAGCGTGTCCGCAAGCGGCTCGGCACCAAGCTCGCCCCCGAGGTCACCGTTCGGACCTTCCACAGCCTGGGCATGGAAATCATCGGCAAGGTCGAAGGCAAACGCCCGGCTCTGGCGCGGACGGCAGAAACCGAGCGGGCCCTGTTCGACCAGCTCAGACACATCTTCACCGACCTGCTCAAGGACAGCGAATTGTCGGAGACCGTGCTGGAATGGTTCCAGGGCCAGTTCTCACCCTTCAGGAGCGAGCACTCGTTCGAGTCCTGGGGCGCGTACTGGAACTTCATTCGCCAGAATGACATCCAGTCCCTGAAAGGCGACGTGGTCAAGAGCTACGAAGAATGCGAGATCGCGAACTTCCTCTATCTCAACAACATCGCCTACGAGTACGAGGCCCCATACAAGCACCAGACGGCGACGGCCAGGAAGCGACAGTACAAGCCCGACTTCTTTCTCCCGGAAGACGACGTCTATATCGAGCACTTCGGGATCGACGCTGAAGGAAACACGGCACCATTCGTCGATCGGGCGACATATCTCGAGGAGATGAAATGGAAACGGCAGCTCCATGCGGAGCACGGCACCGTTCTGGTCGAGACGTTCAGTCACGAACGCGCGAACGGGAAACTGATTCGAAACCTGACGAACAAGCTGGCCACCCACGGTGTGACGTTCTCTCCCCTCCCGCGCGACCAGGTGTTTGCCGTCCTCGAAGGACAGGGGAAGATCGATTCGTTCACGCGACTTCTGGCGACCTTCCTTCAGCACTTCAAGGGCAGCCGACTGTCCTTCGAGGATGTCGCCAATCGGGCCAGCGGGCTTGAGGACCAGGAGCGGGCCAAAGCGTTCCTCGAGGTGTTCCGGGCGGTCTTCGAACGCTATCAGGAAACCCTGGCGCAAGCCGGAGAAATCGACTTCCACGACATGATCAGCCGGGCCACGGACCATGTGGAGGCCGGCCGTTACCGCAGTCCGTTCGGCTACATCCTGGTGGACGAGTTCCAGGACATCTCGCCGGCCCGTGCCCAACTGCTGACGGCGCTGCTCGACAGCACGCCTGGATCGCAACTGTTCGCAGTCGGGGACGACTGGCAGGCGATCTTTCGCTTCGGCGGTTCGGACATCGCCGTGATGCGGCAGTTCGGGGACCGGTTCGGAGGCTTCGAGCGTATCGACCTGGAAACCACGTTCCGATGTGCGGATCGCATCGCTGCGGTCGCCACCGAATTCGTGCTGCACAATCCCGCACAGATCCGCAAGACGGTGCGTGCGACACGCAAGGCCGACCGGCCGGCCGTACATGTGGGGTTGCCGGGTGACGATGGGACCTCACTGTTGAAGGAAGCGCTTGACCGCATAGCGAAGGATGCCGGGCGGCACCACGGCACCTCGGAGGTCCTGCTTCTTGGCCGCTACCGGCGCTTGCAGCCGCTCAACCTCGGAAACCTGGCAAAGCAGTATCCAGGCCTGCGCTTCTCCTACATGACGGTGCACCGGGCCAAGGGGCTGGAGGCCGACTATGCAGTCGTCCTTGGCCTCTGTGCCGGAAAATTCGGCTTTCCCGTCGAGATTGCAGACGACCCACTGATCAATCTGGTGCTGTCGGAACCCGAGGCATATCCCAATGCTGAGGAGCGCCGCCTGCTCTACGTCGCGCTGACCCGGGCACGTCGTCAGGTGTTCCTGCTTGCAGAGGGTGGTCCTCCGTCAGCTTTCGTCAAGGAGTTGATCGACGGCAATTTTGATGTAGCCGTTTTCGGCCGGCTTCCGGAGGGCGACGTACCCTGTCCGCACTGCAAGGAAGGACGCCTCGAGCAGCGGAAAAACGCCCGGGACGAAGGCGTCTTCTACGGTTGTTCGAACTGGCCCTATTGCGGGCACACGGTGCGACCCTGCCCGAAATGCCGAACCGGATTGCCGGTCAGGTCAGGCGATGCATTTCACTGTCGGGGCTGCGGCGGATCGATCGAGGGCTGTCCCAGGTGCGGCGGCTGGCTGGAAACGAAAATGGGCAGGTTCGGCAGGTTCCTCGGCTGCTCGAACTACCCGGACTGCAACTACACCCGAAACCTGCAGCCGCCCCGGCACAAGAAAAGGAACCAGCCACGGCGACGGCATTAGGGGGGAACCGGAACCGCTCGCGCACCTCGCGGTGAGTCGAAGATACGGGCGGTCCGATGCAAGATCGGCGGCACGCACAAGAGCAGGAACCGAGTGCGTCGAGGTGAGGCTTCCCGCGCCGTCCCCGACATTGTCCTTGCTGAACACCCACACTACTGTCTTCCCACAAACTGGCGCCCAACTTTAAGGATGCCGGTCATGCGGAATGCGAAAGCGAGACAATCATCATGAGCGGTCACGAGGAAAACGAATACACCGACAGCTTTGTTGGCGCCCTGGAACTGGTTTGGGGGGACGGGTTCCTTTCGCCGGGCGGCAAGGAGGAAATCGCTCTCTTTCTCGAAGGACTCGACATCTCGGGAAAGGAGGTTCTCGATGTCGGTTGCGGTATCGGAGGCTGTGACGTGGTGCTGGCGCGTGACTTCGGCGCGGCCCATGTCCACGGAATCGATATCGAACAGCCGTTGCTGCAACGTTGCGTCGAACGAGCCGAGCGCGAGGGCCTTTCCGATCGCCTGAGCTACGAGAAAGTCAACCCCGGTCCGTTTCCGCTGCCTGACGAGAGCTTCGATGTCGTGTTCAGCAAGGATGCGATGATTCATATCGAGGACAAGCATGCGCTGTTCGCCGACGTCTTTCGGGTCTTGCGTCCGGGCGGGGTGTTCCTCGCCAGCGACTGGATGCGGCGGGACGAGGAGCCGCCGGGACCGGAGACCCAGCACTGGCTGGATATTGTCGGTCTTACCTTCGGCATGCATTCGCCGCCGGTCTACATCGATGCCCTGGAGGCGGCGGGTTTCGTCGATTGCTCCACCCTGGATCGCAATGAGTTCCTGATCCGCGTCCTGCGTGCAGATTACTCCCTGATTACCGGTGAAGGCCGGGAGGAACTCATCGACCGAACAGGCGAGGAGGCCCAGCACTTCACCGATGTCTGGCTTGCCGCATTGCGCGCAGCCGAAGTCGGAGAGCTTCGACCCGGTCATCTGAGGGCCTTCAAGCCGTGAGCGCTGCGGACGGCTGACCCGGTCCCATGATCGGCACGGCCGACATGAGCCAACCGATCGTCTTTGGTGCCGCCTACAGCGTCTATGTTCGGACGGTGCGTCTTGTCCTGGCGGAGAAGAACGTCCCCTACCGTCTCGTCGAGATCGACGTCTTCGGTGAAGGAGGGCCACCGCCGGACTACCTCATGCGCCATCCGTTCGGGCGCATCCCCGCGTTTGAGCACGACGGCTTCCGGCTCTATGAGACGGATGCGATCATCCGCTACATTGACGAGACATTCGAAGGCCCATCGTTAATCCCGGACACGCCGAAAGCTCGGGCGCGCATGACTCAAGCGATGCGGATTCTCGACTCTTATGCCTATCCCAGCATGGTCTGGGGTGTGTACGTCGAGCAGGTCGACGCCCCGCAGGAAGGACGCGAGACGGATTCCGCCAAGCTCGATGAAGCGATCGGGCGCTCGCGCACCTGTCTGGCAGCACTGGAACAGCTGATGGATGACGGCCCATTCCTTGTCGGCTCCAGACCGTGCCTCGCCGACTTTCTGGCGGCGCCAATGTTCACCTACTTTCGAATGGCACCGCAGGGTCGGCTGCTGCTGGGTGAACACCCCCGGCTGAAGTCCTGGCTGGAGCGAATGCTGGTTCGGCCGAGCATGGTCGGGACCCGTTGGTCGAGCGACGAGGCCGGCTTCTGAGATCCGGCGGACTGATGCGCCGATCGTGACAGGCAGGTCTGCTTCTCGACCAGGCGTTTGAAGCCGGGTTGAAGCACGGGCAAGCATGCACTTCCGGTAGGAGTTATCGACGAAGGAAGGACCGTCAGAAGGCGTCGTGCCCGGACACCGTTCCTCAGTTCTGCGGACGTCCGGTCGCTCGCGCCCGCAGGGTGGCTTCACGGTGGAAGATGTAGAGGCCCGATGCGGCGATAACGGCGACGCCTGCCAGGGTCCACAGATCCGGCACCTCGCCGAAGACGACGAGTCCGGCGATCATGGCGAGGATCATGTGCGAATAGGTGAAGGGCGCCAGGGCCGAGACCGGGGCGTGGCGAAAGGCGTGGATCAGGCAGTAGTGGCCGGTCATGGCGCAACCGCCGAGCAGGGCAAGCATCAGCCAGTCGAGGGCACCGGGCGGCAGCCACTGCCCGGGAAGGAGAAGGACCACCAGGGACATGACCGAGGCGCCGGCCACGTTGTTGTAGGCCATGCTCGTGCGGGCCTCGTCATAGCGGTTGACCAGGCGTGTGAGGACATTGTAGGTGGCCATCCCCGCGGCGACCCCCAGCGGCAGGAAATAGGCCCAGTGGCGTTCCTCGAATCCGGGTCTGAGCACGATCATGACGCCTGCGAAACCAATCGCGATCGCCGTCCAGCGACGGATGCCGACCTTCTCGTCCAGCACCGGTATGGCGAGCACGGTGGTGATGAAGGGCGCGGCAAAGCCGATGGCGACGGCATCGGCCAGCGGGATGTGCCTGATGGCGATGAAGAACGCGCAGGTGACCGAGACCAGCAGGACCGAGCGGGCCATCTGCAGGTCGAGGCGCCTGGTGCGCAAGGCCGGGATCAGCAGCCGCGGGGAGATGAGAAAGGGCAGCAGGACGACGGAAAACACGTACCGGCCCCAGGCGATCTGCAGTGACGGCAGGGTCTGCGTCATGATCTTCGCAAGCGAATCCAGGGCCACGAAGAAGACGATCGATACCAGGGTGAGGGCGATGCCGCGGGGAATGTTGTCCAACGATCACCTCGTCAGCCGTCGCGGCCACGCTTCTGTGGCCGATGGTAGGACAGACGCATCATTGTTGTCGCCGGCAATCTGTGCCATGGCTTCACCGCACGGTCGGCGCCCGTGATGACCCCGGGGCCACCTCATTCATGGAGTGTGCCGTCTTGACCTTCCCTGGGCCATCACGCCGGTGATTCGCCTGAGCGCCAGGGGGCGCAGCATCGCGGCGGTCATTGCGAGTGTGTTTGCCGCTTCGCTGACGTTTTCCATCTGCATGCCGCTGCTGTCACTCATCCTGGAGCAGCGGGCAACGGCGAGTTGGCTCATCGGTCTCAACAACGCGGCCGGGCCGGCAGGACTGCTGATCGCCACGATCTTCATGCCACGCATCGTGGAATGGCTGTGCACCATGTACGCCCTCTACGTCGGCTTCGTTCTCATGTTCGTGTCGATCGCCCTCTTGCCCGTCTTCGACAACGTGTGGGCCTGGTTCCCCCTGAGGTTTACGCTCGGCATCGGCACCGCACTCCACTGGGTCGTCAGCGAGACCTGGATCAACACGCTCGCCGACAACCGCACCCGTGGCCGGGTCATGGCCATCTACGTGACCGCTCTCTCGGCTGCCTATCTTGCCGGGTTGCCGGTGCTGCTTGTCGTCGGCACTCAGGGCATCCTGCCCTTCGTCATTGTCGTCGCGATCCTGGTTCCCGCCGTCCTGCCTCTCGTTCTGGCACGCAACCTGGCGCCCCGCATCTCCACACAGGCCGGATTCGGCCTGCTCGCGGCCGCTAGGCGGGCGCCCGCCACCATGGTGGCGGCCCTCGTCGATGGGGCCATGATGGGTGCGCTCTTCGTCTTCTTTCTCATCTATGCCGGCCGCCAGTCCTATACGGAGGACGAGGCGATCACTCTTCTCATCGTGATGGCCGCGGGCAGCGTGATGCTTCAGTACCCGGTCGGCATGCTCGCCGACCGGTTCGACAAGCGCATCCTGCTCATCGTCTTTGCCGTCGCCATCTCGCTCTTCACCATCTCCTTTCCGTTCGTCCTCCACCATCCCTGGCTGGTGTGGCCCACACTCTTCGTGTGGGGCGGCATCATGGGCGGAATCTACACCTGCGGACTGGCGCAGATCGGCCAGAGATTCAGGCCTTCCGAACTGGCCCCGGCCAATGCCACGTTCATCTTTGTCTACGAACTCGGACATCTGATCGGTCCCCCGGCGGCAGGCTACGCCATGGGATTGTGGAATCCCCACGGCCTCATCGTGTTCTGCGCCACGGGCGGCCTCTTGTTCGCCCTGTTCGCGACCGCGCGCCACCTCCTCGTCCGCTCCCGGGACGCGTGACCCGGCCCCCAGGGACCCGGGACTGACCTGTCCCGCGGCGTGGCGTGGGCCCGAGGGTTGGTGGAATGACCCTTGATTCTCTATTGTGCAATCCCGTGAACGAACGACGGAGAGGCGTGGTCGATCCTCACTGACGGCCACTCTCCCGGCGATTCGCTGAACCACGAAATGGACGCAGCGTGACCGGCAACGCCTACGATCTTGACGACATCATCCACGACGAGATGTACGGCGCCGACGGTGCGCCCCGCGACCACTGCCGGTTGCTCGACGATGCGCTCCGGGCTCTCCCGGGCAGCGAACTTGCCCTGATCCAGGAGCGTGTGAGGCGATCGTTCGCCGAAGAGGGAATCTCCTTCACCGTCTACGGGGACGACGAGGCCCAGGAACGGATCATTCCCGTCGACTGCATCCCGCGCATCCTGACTGCTGAGGAATGGCAGCAGATCGAGACCGGTCTCACCCAGCGCGTCGACGCCCTCAACCGGTTCATCGGCGACGTCTACGGCGAGGCGCGCATCATCGCCGACGGGGTGATTCCGACGGACCTGGTCCGTGGCTGCCCCCAGTACCGGATCGAGATGCGTGGCATGACCGTTCCCCACGACACCTGGGTGGCGGTCTGCGGCACCGACATCGTGCGCACGACCGACGGGTTCATGGTCCTGGAGGACAACCTGAGGGTGCCCTCCGGGGTGTCCTACATGCTGGCAAACCGGGCCGCGGTGAAGAGCAACCTGCGCCGCCTCTACCGGCGCTACAAGGTGCGCGACATCGGACATTACGGAGAGGTCCTGCGCGACACTCTCGCCAGTCTCGCCCCCGAAGAGAGCGACGATCCGTGCATCGTCCTCCTCACGCCAGGTGTCTTCAACTCCGCCTTCTACGAGCACATGTTCCTGGCCCACGAGATTGGCGCATCTCTCGTGGAGGGCCGCGATCTCGTGTTCGATGACGGGTACGTGTTCATGCGCACCACCCAGGGCCTCAGGAAGGTGGACGTGATCTACCGGCGCATCGACGACGATTTCATCGATCCGCTCGTCTTCCGTCCCGACTCGCTGCTCGGCGTGCCCGGCCTCATGAATGCCTGCAAGCGCGGCAACGTCACCCTGGCCAACGCGCCCGGCACGGGCGTGGCGGACGACAAGAGCGTCTATGCCTACGTTCCGGACATGATCCGCTACTACCTGGGCGAGGAACCGGTTCTCGCCAATGTCGAGACCTTCCTCTGCCGCCGCCCCGAGGACCTCGAATACACCCTTGACAATCTCGAGAACCTCGTCGTCAAGCGGGTTGGAGAATCGGGAGGATACGGCATGCTGGTGGGGCCGCACGCGACACCGGACGAGCGCGAGGACTACGCCAGGGGCATCAGGGACGATCCCGCGGACTTCATCTCCCAGCCGGTGCTGCCGCTCTCCCGCGCGCCCTGTCTCGTCGGGGATGACCTCGAGCCGAGACACGTGGATCTCCGGCCCTTCGTGCTTCGTGGCCGCGACACCCGTATCGTGCCCGGCGCCTTCTGCCGCGTCGCCCTCGTCAAGGGGAGCCTTGTCGTGAATTCCAGCCAGGGCGGCGGCGG
>JAJEHK010000073.1 GCA_022823765.1 Alphaproteobacteria bacterium
ACCGGCTGCGCTGCATCTTCCGCGGTATCGACATGGCGCGGTTCGACCCGGCGGCAGTGAGCATCGACCGCATCACTACCCTGGCGGACTACTGGAACCTGCCGGACGGCGTTCCCATCATCATGTTTCCCGGGCGCCTGACACGGCTCAAGGGCCACCATGTCATGATCGACGCCCTCAAGCAGCTGCGCCGTGACGCCATGTGCCTGATGGTGGGTGTGGCCGGCGCCCGTCCCGCACTGCGACGGGAAATCGAGAACCGCATTCTCGAGGCCGGACTCGAGGGGCGGGTAACGCTCATCGACAGCTGTCACGACATGCCTGCAGCCTACCGCCTCGCCGACGTCGTCGCGCAGCCCTCCCTCGTTCCCGAGGGTTTCGGTCGTGTCGCCGTCGAGGCGCAGGCCATGGGCGTTCCAGTCGTCGCTTCCGATACCGGCGCCACCAGCGAAACCGTCCGCCAGGGCGTGACCGGCTGGCTGACACCCTCGGGTGACGCCGGCGCCCTGGCCGGGGCACTGACTACGGCGCTCGATCTCGATGCCGAGGCGCGCATCAGGCACGCAGCGATCGCCAGGGCCCATGCAGTGTCGCACTTTGCCCTCGGCAACATGTGCAACGCCACTCTCGAGGTCTATCGGGAACTGACCGCCGGGCCATGACGGGAAGGATTCTCGTCATCAGGCTTGGAGCCCTCGGGGACTTTGTCATGGCCAGCGGAGCCTTCGCGTCGATCCGCGCCTTCCACGAAACCGATCGCATCGTGCTCCTGACGCGCCCGGCCTATGCCGGTCTCGGCCGCGCTGGTGGCTGGTTCGACGACGTGTGGATCGACCGGCGGCCGGTGTGGTGGAAACCATCCGGCGTCCTTGCCCACAAGAGACATCTCGATTCCGGCAGGTTCGAGCGGGTCTACGATCTGCAGATCTCGGATCGCACCTCGGCCTACTATCATCTGCTGCGGCGGCCCAGGCCCGAGTGGTCGGGCGTCGCCCGCGGCTGTTCCCTCCATAACCATCGTCGCGAGCTCGTGCGCCATCACCCCGTCGAGCGTCATGCACTCCAGCTGCGCCGCGCCGGCGTGCAGCGGATCATGCCTCCCGACCTGTCGATGATCCGCACCCCGCCACCCGCCGGCATGCCCGCCGGCCGCGTGGCGCTGCTGGTGCCCGGCTGTGCGCCGCACCGCCCGGAAAAGCGATGGCCGGCCGCGCACTATTCTGCTCTCGCCCGCGGCATGCTCGAGCGCGGCATCACGCCCCTTCTCATCGGCAGCCCGCATGAAGCCGATGTCCTTGATCGAATTGCCGCCACCGATTCCGCCATCGTCAACATGATGGGACGGACCAGTCTCGAGGAGATCGTTGCCCTGGCGCGTCATGCGGTGTTCGCCGTCGGCAATGACACCGGGCCGATGCATATCGCCGCCACTGCCGGCTGTGCGTGCGTCGTCCTGTTCTCGCAGGCGTCCGACCCGGACCTGTCGCGACCCCACGGTCCGCGCGTGACGGTGTTGCGCCGCGCCACGCTCGACGATTTGCCCCCGCAAGAGGTTGCGCAAGCCCTGCACAGCCTCCATGTATGGCATCGCTCGCCGCCGGAGACACTGAAGGCATGAACAGCTGTCCGGGAACCATCGACGTCACGCTGCCGGACGGATCCCGCCGCACGTTTGCCTCCCCGGTCACCGGCGCGGACGTGGCGGCATCCATCGGCTCTGGCCTGGCGCGGGCCGCCTGGGCGGTGAAGGTCGACGGCGACCTGCGCGACCTTGGCCGGGAAATCGATCACGATGCGGCGATCGAGATCGTGACATCGAGTTCGACCGAAGCCCTCGAACTGCTGCGCCACGATGCCGCCCATGTCCTGGCGCAGGCGGCCAAGGAGCTCTTTCCCGAGGTCCAGGTGACGATCGGACCGGTCATTGACGACGGATTCTACTACGACTTCGCCCGCGACGAACCGTTCACGCCAGTAGACATGGAAGCCATCGAGGCCCGCATGATGGAAATCGTCGACCGCGATGAACCCATCAGCCGCGAGGTCTGGGACCGCGACGAGGCGGCGCACTTCTTCGAATCCATCGGCGAGGCCTACAAGGCGGAAATCATCCGCGACCTTCCCGCCGACGAGACCATCACGCTCTACCGGCAGGGCGACTGGATCGACCTGTGCCGGGGCCCGCATCTTCCGTCAACAGGCAGATTGCCGAAGGCCTTTCGTCTCACGCGCCTCGCCGGAGCCTACTGGAGGGGCGACAGCCGCAATGCGATGCTGCAGCGCGTCTACGGCACGGCATGGCCCGACAAGGCGCAGCTGAAGGCCTGGCTGGATCGCCTCGAGGAGGCCGCGAGGCGCGACCACCGGCGCCTCGGGCGCGAGATGGATCTCTTTCATTTCCAGGACGAGGCGGTCGGCTCGGCCTTCTGGCACGCCTCCGGGTGGCGCCTCTACCGCACACTCCAGGACTACATGCGCCGTCGCCTCGAGGACGCCGGATACCAGGAGGTCAACACGCCACAGATGGTGGCGCGGTCGCTGTGGGAGGATTCCGGTCACTGGGAGAAGTTCCGCGACAACATGTTCACGGCGACCACCGAGGACGAACGCATCTGGGCCATGAAGCCGATGAACTGTCCCTGTCACGTGCAGATCTTCCGCCAGGGAGTGAGGAGCTATCGTGACCTGCCGCTGCGCATGGCCGAGTTCGGCTCCTGCCTGCGCTACGAACCGTCCGGCGCCCTCCACGGGCTGCTGCGGGTCCGCTCCTTCACCCAGGACGATGCGCACATCTTCTGTCCGGAAGATCAGATCGCCTCCGAGACCGTTCATTTCTGCACGCTGCTGGCATCGGTCTACCGGGATCTCGGATTTGACGAGTTCTCGGTCCGCTTTGCCGACCGCCCGGACGTGCGCGCCGGCGACGATTCCGTGTGGGACCAGGCGGAAGAGGCACTCAGGGAAGCGGCAGCAGGAACGGGACTGGAGATGTCCTACAATCCGGGCGAGGGCGCATTCTATGGTCCGAAGCTGGAGTTCCATCTGCGTGATGCCATCGGCCGTGACTGGCAGTGCGGCACCCTGCAGGTCGACTTCGTCATGCCCGAGCGCCTCAATGCCAGCTATGTCGCGGAGAACGGAGAACGCCGCCGCCCGGTGATGCTGCATCGAGCGATCCTCGGTTCCTTCGAGCGCTTCATCGCCATCCTGATCGAGCACTACGCCGGGAACTTTCCGTTGTGGCTGGCGCCGGTCCAGTATGCCGTGGCGACCATCACCAACGATGCCGATGATTATGCCGAAGAGGTGCATGCGCGCCTCATGGCAGCCGGCCTCGCAGGCGTCATCGATACCGGAACCGAGAAGATCGGCTTCAAGGTGCGGAGGCATTCGGTGTCGAAGGTGCCGGTGCTTCTTGCAATCGGCCGTCGCGAGAAGGAGGAACGCAAGGTTTCGTTGCGCCGACTCGGCAGCAGGGAGCAGCAAATCCTTGATCTTGACGCCGCCATCCATACACTTGGCACGCAGTCCGTTCCGCCGGATCTCGCCCGAAAGACCTGAACAACCCGAGGAGTTGGTTACATAGCACGCTACGGACAAAACATGGCCCCGCCCGTCAAGTCGGGACCGCGGGCCAACGAGGACATCAACGCACCCAGCGTCCGGCTCATTTCAGCCGATGGAGCGCAGGTCGGCGTCGTCACTCTCCAGGCAGCACTGAGGGCCGCAGAGGATTCCGGCCTCGATCTCGTCGAGGTGTCGCCCAACGCCGATCCTCCGGTCTGCAAGCTTCTCGATTACGGGAAGTACAAGTACGAGGCGCAGAAGAAGGCCAACGAGGCGCGCAAGCGCCAGAAGACCTTCGACGTCAAGGAAATCAAGATGCGGCCCAACATCGATGATCACGACTACGGCGTGAAGATGCGCGCCCTTGCCAGGTTCATCGGTGACGGGGACAAGGTGAAGGTCACCATCCGATTTCGCGGCCGCGAACTCGCTCACCCGGAGATCGGCAGGAACCTTCTCGAGCGCATCCGCGACGAGGCGCAGGAACTCGCCAAGATCGAGATGATGCCGCGCATGGAAGGGCGCCAGATGATCATGGTGATGGCGCCGAAGTAGCGCCCCTTGCATTAGCCCGGGCCAGGGGTTATGACGGCACGGCCCCATTGGGGTATCTCCTGACGAAGACCGGATTGGCCCGATGCCGAAACTCAAGTCGAAAAGTTCGGTGAAGAAGCGGTTCTCGACGACCGGAAGCGGCAAGCTGCGCCGCAACTATGCCGGCAAGCGCCACTTCATGCGCCGGCGCACGAGGAGGTTCCTGAGGACCACGCGCGGCACGACGGCGGTAAGCCAGGCAGACGCGAAGATGATTCGCCGTCTGCTGGCCGGCGGTTGACACACACCAGACCGGACACGTTGAACGATGGCCAGAGTCAAACGCGGAACGACGTCCCACGCACGTCACAAGAAGGTTCTCAAGCAGACCAGGGGGTACCGGGGTCGCGCCAACAGCTGCTACTCCGTGGCCCTGATGCGCCTCGAGAAGGGCCTGCAGTACGCCTACCGTGACCGCCGCACGCGCAAGCGCGATTTCCGCCGCCTGTGGATCCAGCGCATCAACGCCGGAGCCAGGCAGCACGGCCTCACCTACGGGCAGTTCATGCACGGCCTCAAGCTTGCCGGAGTGGAGCTTGACCGCAAGATCCTGGCCGACCTCGCGGCACGGGAGCCTGCATCGTTTAGCAAGTTGTGTGACGAGGCCCGCTCGGCGGTCTCCAGCGCTGCCTGATCAACAGACAGACTGACGGACCAGAACCTGACCGGCGAAGGGGCCTCCCTCGAGGCCCCTTTGTGCTGTTTGGACCCCGACATGGACGACCGCATCACCACCATAGTCAACGACTCCCTCGACGCCATAGCCGGTGCCGGTGACATCGCCGGTCTCGACGCCATCCGTGTCGCCACACTGGGACGCAAGGGTTCGATCACGCTGCTGATGAAAGGTCTGGGCACCCTGGATCCGCAGGCGAGACGCCAGGCTGGACAGGCTCTCAATGCCGCAAAGGACGACCTGCAGTCCGCCATCGACAGACGCAGGGGGGAACTCGAACGCCAGCGTCTCGATGCCCTTCTCGAGGCCGAGCGCATCGATGTCACACTCCCGGAACGGCCCGCGCCCGGTGGCACGGTGCATCCCGTCAGCCAGGCGACCGACGAGATCATCGCCATCCTTGCCGACATGGGCTTCACGGTGGCCGAGGGTCCCGACATCGAGGATGACTGGTTCAATTTCGGCGCCCTCAACATGCCGGAGGAACATCCGGCGCGCCAGGAACACGACACCTTCTATCTGCTGCCTGCCGCCGGCGGAGCCCGGCCCGTGCTGCGAACGCACACATCGCCGGTGCAGATCCGCCACATGCTGGATAATCCGCCACCCATCCGCATCATCGCTCCGGGCCGCACCTACCGAAGCGACAGCGATCTCACCCACACGCCCATGTTCCACCAGGTCGAGGGCCTGGTGATCGACCGGGACATCCACATGGGTCATCTCAAGGGTTGCCTGCGTCAGTTTGTCGAGGCCTTCTTCGGCGTCGATGATGTGCCGATGCGCTTCCGCCCGAGCTATTTTCCCTTCACGTCTCCGTCCATGGAGGTGGACATCGGCTGTTCCTTCTCGGGCAACCGGCTCACCATCGGCGAAGGCGAGGGCTGGATGGAGGTCCTCGGAAGCGGCATGGTGCACCCCCGCGTGCTCGCCAACGGCGGCGTCGACCCGGAGGCATGGCAGGGCTTCGCCTTCGGTCTCGGAATCGACCGCCTCGCCATGCTGAAGTACGCCATCCCGGATCTGCGCGGTTTCTTCGATGCCGACCTGCGCTGGCTGCGTCACTACGGTTTCAGGCCGCTCGACGTTCCCACGCTCTATGGGGGGCTGACGCCATGACCGCCTCGCTCACCCTGATGCCGTCTGAACCATGAAACTGACGCTCGCATGGCTGAAACGGCACCTCGAGACGAGCGCTTCGCTCGACGAGATCGTCGCCACGCTCAACCGCATCGGCCTCGAGGTCGAGGGGGTCGAGGACCGTTCGCGTGACCTCGCTCCCTTCACGGCCGCCCGGGTGATATCCGCGGAACCCCACCCCAATGCCGAAAGGCTTCAGGTGTGCCTGGTCGAGACGGCAGACACCGAAATCCAGGTGGTCTGCGGCGCACCCAACGCACGGGCCGGCATGATGGGTGTCTTCGCTCCGTCCGGCAGCCACATCCCGGGAACCGGTCTCGACCTCAAGAACACAGTGATCAGGGGCGTCGAGAGTCGCGGCATGCTCTGTTCGGAGCGCGAACTGGGCCTTTCCGACGAACACGAGGGAATCATCGAACTTCCCGATGAGACACCGGTCGGGGCCTCCTTTGCCGCCGTCGCCGGCCTCGACGATCCCGTCATCGATATCTCCGTGACGCCTGACAGGGGCGATTGCTTCAGCGTGCGCGGCATCGCCCGGGATCTCGCCGCAGCCGGCGTCGGGGAACTGCTGCCGCTCGACTCGACCCCATGGCCGGGAACCCATGACAGCCCCATCGCCATCGAGCTCGACTTCGCGCCCGGCGTGCAAGACGCCTGTCCGGCCTTCCTGGGCCGCCACTTCCGGGGGCTCGTCAACGGGCCGAGTCCGGAATGGATGCGCCGGAAACTCGAGGCCGTCGGCCTGCGCCCCATCTCCGCGCTCGTCGACATCACCAACTGGCTCACCCTGGATATCGGACGCCCGGCGCACATCTACGATGCGCGCAAGGTCAGCGGGCCGATCGGCGCCAGGCTGGCGCAACCGGGCGAGAGCTTCGAGGCCCTCAACGGCAAGGCCTACGAGACCGACGGGGAAATGACCGTCATCTTCGATTCATCCGGGGTGCTGGGACTCGGCGGTGTCATCGGCGGTGCGGGGACCGGGGCCGACGACACGACAACAGAGGGCTTTCTCGAGATCGCCCTCTTCGATCCGCTGCGCACGGCGGCCACCGGCCGCAAGCTCAACCTCGTGAGCGATGCCCGCCAGCGCTTCGAACGGGGCATCGACAACGCCTTTGCCGCCGGGGGCATGGAGATCGCCACCCGGCTGATCCTCGACATCTGCGGCGGCGAGGCAAGCCACGTGGTGACCGCAGGTTCGGTTCCGGTAGCCCGCCAGGTGCTGAACGTGCGCCCGTCGCGGATCCGGTCGCTGGGAGGCATCGACATTCCGACGAGCCGCGCTTCGGCCATACTCGGCGACCTCGGCTTCGCGGTCAGCGAGGCGGGCGAGGACGCCTGGTCCGTCACCGCGCCGTCGTGGCGCCACGACATGGAATGCGAACCGGACGTCATCGAGGAGATCCTGCGAATTCACGGATTCGACGAGATCCCGATGGCAACGCTACCGCGGTCTGGCGGCATCCCGCGCGATGCTCTCTCGGCCGGGCAAAGGAGACTGCGCCGGGCCCGCCGGATCCTTGCGGGACGGGGGCTCGACGAAGCGGTCACCTATTCCTTCATCGCCTCGGACAGGGCCCGTTTGTTCGGCGGCGGCAATGACGGACTGGAACTGGTCAATCCGATCTCTTCGGACATGTCGGCGATGCGCCCCTCCCTGATCCCCGGCCTCCTCGAAGCGGCGGCACGCAACCAGGCGAGGGGGTTGCGGGACCCCGGTCTCTTCGAGATCGGCCCCGTCTATCACGGCATCCAGGACCAGAAGACCGCAGTGGCCGGACTGAGAACGGGCCGCACCGGACCACGTCACTGGAGCGGCGGCGACCGGGACGTGGACGCCTTCGATGCCAAGGCCGATGCCGTGGCGGCTCTCGATGCAGCGGGCGTCCCGACCGGCCGTCTCGAGGCCACGGCCGACGCCGAAGCCTGGTTTCATCCCGGACGCTCAGGGGTCTTGAGACTCGGGCCAAAGGCCCTTGCCTCCTTCGGCGACGTGCATCCGGAGATTCTCCGCTCCCTCGATGTCGCCGGCCCTGCCGTCGCCTTTGAACTCCACCTCGAGGCACTGCCCCGGCCGCGCAGCCGGTCGCCGGCACGTCCGGACCTCAATCTGTCGCGTTTCCAGCCGGTGCGCCGGGACTTCGCCTTCCTCGTCGATCTGGACGTGCCCGCCTCCCGGGTGCTGCGCGCCATCGCCGGCACAGCAAGGTCTCTCATCCAGGACGTGGACGTCTTCGATCGCTACACCGGTTCCGGAATTGCGGACGGCAAGGTCTCGCTTGCCGTGGCCGTGACCTTCCAGCCCGAAGAGGCAAGCCTGACCGACAGCGAGATCGAGTCCCTCTCCGGTCGCATCGTCGAGGCTGTCCGCAAGCGCACCGGCGGGACCCTGCGTGCGCAATGACCGATGGCGAAACTCGATCACATCCGAAATGTCGCGATCATCGCCCACATCGATCATGGAAAGTCGACGCTGGCCGATCGCCTGATCGAGGTCTGTGGCGGCCTCGACGAGCGCGAAATGCGTGGCCAGGTACTCGATGCCATGGATCTCGAGAGGGAACGCGGCATCACCATCAAGGCTCAGACGGTCCGCCTCACCTGGGACGATGACGACGGCGAATCCTGGCTCATCAATCTCATCGATACCCCGGGGCACGTCGACTTCACCTACGAGGTCAGCCGCAGCATGCGTGCCTGCGAGGGCGCCATCCTCATCGTCGACGCCACGCAGGGGGTCGAGGCACAGACGGTTGCCAATGCCTACCTGGCGATCGAGGCGGACCTCGAGATCCTCCCCGTCATCAACAAGACCGATCTGGCGGCGGCTGACACGGAACGCACCCGGCGTGACGTGGAGAGTTCGATCGGCATCGACGCCGCGACCGCCATTCCCGTCTCAGCCAAGACCGGAACCAATGTGCCCGAGGTGATCCGGGCCATCATCGCCCACCTGCCGCCGCCGGCGAGCCGGGGAGAGGACCGACCCCTCAAGGCGCTGCTGGTGGATTCCTGGTACGACCCCTATCTCGGTGTCGTCATCCTCGTGCGCGTCGTCGACGGTCATCTGGAAAAACGCCAGAAGATCAGGATGCTGGGGACGGGCGCAGTGCGCGAGGTCGACCGGGTGGGAATCATGACGCCCAAGGCGGTCCTCGTCGACTCCCTTGGTCCTGGCGAAATCGGCTTCATCACCGCCGCCATCAAGGACATCGCCGAATGCCGGATCGGTGACACGATCACCGATGACCGCCATCCCACGGCCACCGCGCTCGAGGGTTTCGCGCCGAGCGTGCCGGTCGTCTTCTGCGGTCTCTTCACCACCGATTCGGGCGACTACAACGAGCTGCGCGAGAGTCTCGGCAAACTGAGACTCAACGACGCCAGCTTCCACTTCGAGCCCGAGAACTCGGCCGCCCTGGGGTTCGGATTCCGCTGCGGCTTTCTCGGTGTCCTGCACCTCGAGATCATCCAGGAGAGGCTCGAACGCGAGTTCGGGCTCGACCTCCTGGCCACCGCGCCCAGCGTCGTCTACCGGGTGACGCAGAAGACAGGAGAGACCTTCGATCTCCACAACCCGGCGGATCTTCCCGATCCGACTTTGATCGAGGCCATCGAGGAGCCGTGGATCCGGGCCACCATCATGGTTCCCGACACCTATCTTGGCGCGGTGCTGCGCCTCGTCACCTCCAGACGCGGCGAACAGGTCGATCTCACCTATGTCGGAGGTCGGGCGATGGTGATCTACCGCCTGCCGCTCGCCGAGGTCGTCTTCGACTTTCATGACCGCCTCAAGTCCGTGTCGAGCGGCTATGCGAGTTTCGACTATCACCTCGACGGCTATCTCGAGGGCGACCTCGTGCGCATCGACATCCTGGTCAACGGCGAACAGGTCGACGGACTGAGCCTCATCGCGGAACGCAGCCGGGCCGAGGCCCGCGGCCGCGTGATCTGCGAGAAACTCAAGGACGCCATTCCCCGGCAGCTCTTCAAGGTACCGATCCAGGCCGCCATCGGGGGCAGGATCATCGCCCGGGAGACCCTCTCGGCCCTGCGCAAGGATGTGCTGGCCAAGTGCTACGGGGGTGACGTCAGCCGCAAGCGCAAGCTGCTCGACCGCCAGAAGAGGGGAAAGAAGCGGATGCGCCAGTTCGGCAATGTCGAGATCCCCCAGGACGCCTTTCTCGCCGCCCTCAAGCTCGCCGACTGAACGCTTGTCGGCATCCGCCACAGTCGCTAGGTTCACGGCCGTCTCCGAAGACGGAGGGGTGGCCGAGCGGTCTAAGGCGCACGCCTGGAAAGCGTGTTGGGCGAAAGCCCTCACGGGTTCGAATCCCGTCCCCTCCGCCATGCCCTGCTCCACATCAGTGCCCATGGGCGTCCTGAATGTCCCGGGATGCACATTCCGGTGAAACACCGCAGGAGCGTTTCGGGCTCTCAGGAAGCTTCAGCATTCCGGTTCGCCGGACGGCCATCAGCGAGCGGCTGCGGACCTGGTCGACCGCGACCCTTTCCAGTCGCGGACAAGTCGGCGGAGTGCTTCCCGGGACGCTGCAATCAGGCAGCGAGATTTCGTCAGTGCGGTGACGTCTCGCAGGGGGCCTGCAGGGTGGTGTCGTTCAGGGGCACGGCATCCCTGGTGTAGTCGCCGAAGGTCCCGGCCGACAGACCGAAGGCGGCAAGCACGCCGCACACTTCGGGGGCGACGCCTTCCAGCGCCACGCATGTCCGGTCGCTTAGCGCTTCGTTCAGAGATGCGGACCGCAGGATCGCCCTGCCATCGATCCAGGTCGCCAGAATGTCCCTGTCCGCCGCCTCCAGCACCGCCTCGTATGGATCCCGGCCGGTATGTTTCACGAGGACAAGGTCGGCCGGCAGTCCGGGTCGGATCGCTCCGAACCTGTCCTCAAGACCAAGTGCGTAGGCTCCGTTGACGGTAGCCATGCGCCACAGAGTTTCGCCGGACAGCGTCACGCCGGCTTCCTTTGCCACCCGCCTCGCGCACACCGCCTCCTCGCGCATGTTGAAGGACCCGCTCGGCGACCAGTCAGTCGACAGGGCGATCCTCACGCCGTTCTCCAGGGCGCCCGCGATGTCGACGGTCTCGCCGTAGAGCGCGAGATTGGAGCGCGGCGACCACACAAGCGTCACGTCGAATTCGTGCATCAGCGCGTAGTCTTCCCGGTCAGTGGCCACCCCGTGAACCAGGGAGTAGCGCCGGTCGCGTCGCTGCGCGCGCTCCAGGTAGCGGGCCACCTCGGCCCTTGCCGCGCAGTTCGACAGCCTGCCTTCGCCGATGTGCGGAACGTAGGCCATGAAGGTCAGGTCGACGCCAGCTGGCGTCGGAAACCGATACCTCTCGCCGCCGGCGCATTCCTCATTCAGGTCCTCCATCACCCGAAACGAGAAGGGAAAGGTCGATACATCTGCTTCCGCGTCGTAGAGCGCCGGATCGCCCCTGCGCTTGTGACGGTAGACATTGCGAATCACCCCCGGCACGCCGCCCGAGCCTGCGATCGTCGTCGCCCCGCCAAGCAGGTGCCGCAGCTCCATGGCGACGAGCATCGCGTTCGTTCGCGGATCCTCGGGATCAAAACGGTGAGGCTGGGGTGACGGCAGTTTCACCTTGTCGTTGAGGCCAAGGCGCCATTCGTCCCGGTGGTCATAGCCGGGATTGAGGTTCGGATCGGGAAAGGCCCAACTGTAGGCCGGATGTTCATGGGCGTTGACGAAGCCCGGCGACAGGACGGCTTTGCCGCGGCAGTCGAGAACGGCCGCGTGAGGATAGTCGCCCCGTACGCTATCGAAGTCCGCAACGGCCCCAATGCTTCCGTTGAAGCGGATGTAGACGGCGTGATCCGGCCTGTGCCCTTCCGGCAGCAGGACGTCGGCGCCGACGATCAGTCCGGGAACGAACCGGTCAGTCTTCTCGGCCGGCGTGAACTCGCATTCCGAACCGGCTGCGGTAGCGGAAATGGACGCCATGCCCGCGTAGAGCGTCATCGCAAAGAGGCAGCAGTGCAGCTTTCGCAGGGCACTCGTCCTGTGGCTGGAGGTCATCTTCGCAAACCCCTGACGCAGTCTTCGGTGCGCACATCGACCGGACTGTACAACGCCCGCCCAGAGCCGGAAATGCGTCATTTGCTTCGCGCGTTCGTCGGCGACCCGCATCACGACCAGGAAAACTCCATGGCCGGAATCCGGGGCGCGCCGTTGCTCGCGGTGGCAGCAGTGGGAAACAGCTTCCCAACGATGGTTCAGTAGGGCTCCGCCCAGGCGGAACGATCGAACGGCGGCGGACCATTTTCGCTGAAGTACTCCTCGGCGGCGGCAATCAGACCATCCCGCACGCTGAAGAACGACACCGCGAACAACGTGATCCGGTCATCGCCGGAACCGGTGTTGATTTCGGTCACGGTCACCACCCCACCGGCGCACTCCTCGATTCGCCGGACCGTACAGCGCGAGACACCCGGATAGTTCTCGTTGAGGGCAATGAAGTTCTCCCGGCCGCGGATGCGCTCCCGGGTATTGGGCCAGTGCGCCTCGAAGTCCTCCGCGAACAAAGACAGGGTGTCGCGGAATCGCCCGGCGTCGAACAGACGCCACAACTCCGAGGCCAGCTCCCGGGCCGGGCGCCTGGCAGTCACCCTGCGCGCTCCGGCACAGGACGTATCGATTCCAATGCCCCGGCTGTTCCGAGTTCGCGATTCGATGTGTCCGTGTGGCCCATGCTGCACGGATACAGGAGGGTTCCAATGTGGTGCAGGCCGGTCAACCGAATACTCCTCTCACGATCCTGGTGCGCCGTGAGAGGACTCGTCTTCCTCGACGCTCTCGAAACAGACGCCCGCCCTACCGCAGGTTCAAGCAGCGATGCCGTTGTCGATCTCAACTGAACCGGGCGTGGTGATGCGCGCACCGCATGACGGCCGACAAGAAACGTATCTTGCCGGGGGAGAGAGCACCAGGCCCGGCGTCACCGACGCCGGGCCTGGTGGTTGGTCAAACAAACGAGCGGCTCAGAACCCGGCCTTCAGTTCTTCCCAGCGGTTGGCAAGCACCTCGGGCTCGTTCATCGTCTGCTGGAACTGGGCGGTTGCGAGGAACTCCTCGACTTTCGAGGTCTGACCGATCGAACGAAGGAACTCCTCGTCGAACCCCGCGTATGACTTCACGTTGGAGTGCCCGTAGTACCAGTTGCCGATCTCGTATGCGCCGGCTTCGGGCGAAATGAAGGAGTCGATGATCTCGTGCGCCTTCTCGTAGAAACCGTCCCTGATCGCGGCGGGATGGATGCACAGGCCGCAATGCCACGTGAGTGCGCCCTCCCTGGGCGTGGCCCAGGCGAACTCCATCGGGGTGTCTTCGGCATACGCCGCAAGTTGCGCAACGATTCCGTTGTCGTTCGTCGATATCACGAGCTCGCCCGCCGCCACCGCCTGGCTGCGCTCCGTGGACGAGGACTCGAGTCCACGGTTGAGCGGCATCTGCTTGCGCAGGAGTTCCTCGCACCGGATGCGTTCGGCCTCGTTCATGTTCCAGGGGACGATACCCAGGACCAGGGCCGCGATCGCGAAGGCTTCGTAGGCGTGGTTGGAGATCGAGAGGCGGCCCGAGTACTTCTCGTTCCACAACGCTTCCCATGTCTGGTTCGCAGGATCAGCGTACTCCGGCGCGAGGTCGGTACGGATGACCATCGAGGTCTGACCCCAGTCCTCCGGGACATAGACCCTTACGCCGTCCACCACCGAGTGGGGCACATCCTTGAAGACCTGCATGACGTCGGGCCAGTTGGAAAGCCGGTCGGTCTCGATCGGCGCCAGTAGGCCCGCGTCGTACCAGAGCTTGAGCGAGGGCCCGCACGGGTAGGTCACGTGCGGTTCGAAGCCACCCCACATCTTGGCAAAGGCCTCGTCTTCGGAGGCGAAAAACTGGTAGTTGGGCTCGCGGCCGTACTTCGCGGTGTAGTGAACCATGAACTCCGGTTCGTCATAGCCGCCCCAGGTAAAGAATATCGGGTGGTCCTCGTTGGCTTCCTGGGCGAGCACACTCCCTCCCATGGTGTGCGCGGTCAGCGTGCCGATGCCGAAGGTCGCCATGACGCGATGGGCGTCGCGCCTGGTCAGCTTGCCTTCGCACAACAGGTCGTGGAAACGGGTCGTCTCCATCATTGGCTTCAATGTCATGAGAACCTCCCCAATTCAGTTGTTGGTATCAAAGCGTTCATCATAGCCGGCGTGATCGTCAGGGTCAGCCTCCGCCCTGCGCTCTGGCGTCATCCATCGTGCCCACCGTGCCACGCGCGTTGTTCCATGCCGGATCAGGCGGCGTGTCGACCCAGGCCGGGCAGTCGCCGCGGTGGCTGCCGCACCGGTCGTCGCCCGAGTCGTGCGCCATGTAGCCGAGCAGCGCGCGCACGCGAGGACTGTATTGCGCCGCCACCTCGGGCGGCGTGATCAGGTACTGGTTGACCTCCGGGCGCAACCATCCCAGGCAGTAGCTGTTGACCAGGCCCAGGCGTGGCGTGCTGCTTCGGTTGGCGCCGCCGCCGTGCCAGGTCGAGCCCAGGTAGAAGACAGCTGATCCCTTCGGCATCACCGTGGTCTCCCAGCTCGATACATCCGGCAGATGCCACGAGCGAAGCAGGCGATGGCTGTTGGGGACCACTCGCGTGCCGCCGTTCTCTTCGGTAAAGTCACAGAGGGACCAAATCACACCCAGGGTCATTTCCATGCCGGCGATATCGATCGGATAGACCGTATCGTCGCGATGGAGCGCCTGATGCGTCTCGCCGGGCATGATCTCGATCGCCGTCAGGCTGCTGATCCGGTATGTCGCGGCATGGGGCAGGAAGACATGGTTCGCGATATCGATCACCAGATCATGCTCGACCAGCGAGGCGGCGCTTGGCGCCGTCCGCAGCACACCGCCATAGCGGTTGGTCAGGTCACCATTGAAAGCACTGGCCGTCTCGAGGCCCCTGGAATCGAGTTCGGGCCGCAGTTCCGCGGCCACTCTGTCGGCCAGGTCCTCATCGACCAGGTTCATCACGGAAACCACGCCGTCGCGGCTGAGCGCCGTCTTGATGGCCTCGGGATCGTCGGATGGATCGAAGTAACTCAGCGGCATCGGCTCTCCGTCATTCTTGCCCGTGACATCCTGCAGGCCGAAAGCATACCAATCCGGACCCATGACGGACAATCGGCAAATCCGTCAACCTTCGTGCCCTCCGGACACTCGGGCTGGTCGCATTCCGGACACAGTCGGCCGCGACCCTGCCTCCTCGCGCGGCATCTTCGCATTGGCAGTCACCAGTTCCCGACTCCGGACTTGAAGGCGTCGAGCCGCCCGGTCTCGCGGGATGCTCGCGAGCCGAGGAACCGGCGAGGATCGAGGCAGGCAGTCCCGGCGTTCTCGAATGGCATGGCAGCGATGCCGAGACCGATCTCAACTGAAGCGGGCGAGGTGATGCTCGCGCCGCGTGACGGCGGGCAAGAAACGAACCTTGCCCGAGGCATACGGCAACAGGCCCGGCATCGCCGAAGCCGGGCCTGAGGACTGGTCAAACGAACGAGTGGCTCAGAAACCGGCCTTCAGTTCTTCCCAGCGGTTGGCAAGCACTTCGGGCTCGTTCATCGTCTGCTGGAACTGGGCGGTCGCCAGGAACTCCTCGACCTTCGAAGTCTGACCGATCGAATTGAGGAACTCCTCGTCGAATCCCGCGTAGGATTTCACGTTGGAGTGCCCGTAGTACCAGTTGCCGATCTCGTATGCGCCGGCTTCGGGCGAAATGAAGGAGTCGATGATGTCGTGCGCCTTCTCGTAGAAGCCGTCCCTGATCGCCGCTGGATGGATGCACAGGCCGCAATGCCACGTGAGAGCGCCTTCCCTGGGTGTGGCCCAGGCAAATTCCATCGGGGTGTTTTCGGCATGCGCCGCGAGTTCCGCAACGAGACCGTTGTCGGACACCGCGATAATGAGTTCGCCCGCTGCGACCGCCTGGCCACGCTCCGTGAACGAGGACTCGAGTCCGCGGTTGAGCGGCATCTGCTTGCGCAGGAGCTCCTCGCACTGGATGCGTTCGGCCTCGTTCATGTTCCAGGGGACGATACCCAGGACGAGGGCCGCGATGGCGAAGGCTTCGTAGGCGTGGTTGGAGATCGAGAGGCGGCCCGAATACTTCTCGTTCCACAACGCTTCCCATGTCTGGTTCGCGGGATCAGCGTACTCCGGTGCGAGGTCGGTGCGGATGACCATCGAGGTCTGGCCCCAGTCTTCCGGCACGTAGACTCGCACGCCGTCCACCACCGAGTGGGGCACGTCCTTGAAGACCTGCATGACGTCGGGCCAGTTGGAAAGCCGGTCGGTCTCGATCGGCGCCAGAAAGCCTCCATCGTACCAGAGCTTGAGCGAGGGCCCGCACGGGTAGGTCACGTGCGGTTCATAGCCGCCCCACATCTTGGCAAAGGCCTCGTCTTCCGAGGCGAAGAAGTTGTAGTTCGGCTCGCGGCCGTACTTCGCCGTGTAGTGAACCATGAACTCCAGTTCGTCATAGCCGCCCCAGGTGAAGAATATCGGATGATCCTCGTCGGCTTCCTGGGCGAGCGCGCGCTCTCCCATGGAGTGCACGGTCAGCGAGCCGATTCCGAAGGTCGCCATGACACGGTGGGCGTCGCGTCTGGACAGTTTGCCTTCGCACAACAGGTCGTGGAAATGGGTCGTCTCCATCAGTGGCTTCAATGTCATGAGAACCTCCCCTCCATCAGTTGTTCGTATCAACGGATCCATCATAGCCGACGTGATCGTTCAGGTCAGCCTGCGCCCTGGCATCACGCACGCGCTGCCTCACAGTGCAAAGCCTGTCTTCCTCAGGGATTCTCAGGAGCCCCTCGCCGCGGCGCGGCCTGTCTCGAGAAGGCGAGGCATGAGTTCGACGAAATTGCAGGGGCCGAAGCGGTAGTCGAGCTGGTGGACCAGGATGTCGTCCCAGGCGTCCCTGCAGGCACCGGGCGAGCCGGGCAGGGCAAAGAGATAGGTGCCGCCGGCGACGCCCGCGGTCGCCCGGGACTGGATCGTCGAGGTGCCGATCTTGCGGAACGAGAGCCAGCGGAAGAGCTCGCCAAAGCCGGGAATCGCCTTGTCGCAGACCTCGTCGAGGGCTTCGGGCGTGACGTCGCGGCCGGTGACCCCGGTCCCGCCCGTGGCAATCACGACATCCACACCGTCGTCACCGATCCATGTCCGGAGGGTTTGGACGATAGAAGCCACGTCGTCGGTGACAATGCGGCGGTCCGCCACCTCGTGGCCTGCCGCCTCGACGCGTTCGACGAGAACGGCGCCTGACCGGTCGTCATCGAGTGAACGGCTGTCGGAGATCGTCAGGACGGCGATCCGGACCGCGAGGAACGGCTTGCTGTCATCGATTCCGGGCATGTCAGGAATCTCCGTAGAGGGGCCAGCCTCCGGCCGCCAGCGCGGCCAGCGAAGCCGGCTCGTTTCCCAGTCTCCTGGTGTAGATCCAGTAGTCTGCCATCACGTTCCTGAGAAAGGAACGGGTCTCGCGGGAGGGATAGGACTCCACGAAGAGAAGGGGGTCGGCCAGCGGGCCCATGTCGTCCAACCGTCTCGCCAGTCGCGCCGGACCGCCATTGTAGGCGGCAAGCATGAGGAGGAGACTGCCGCTGATATCCGGCAGATCGAGCAGGTGGCGCACATACCGTTCCCCCAGATTGATGGAGAACCCCGGATCATGGAGACGATATCTCCCGGCGCCCGAAAGACGGGAATCACCGGCGATCCAGGCTGCCGTTGCCGGCATGATCTGCAGGATCCCCCGGGCGCCGGCAGGACTGACCGTGCGGGCCCGGAAATGGGACTCCTGTCGAATGAGGGCGTAGATCAAGGCCGGCTCGATGGTGAATCCTCCGTCGGGCTCCCATGGCGGAAGCGGGAAGAGGGCGTCATCGAGTCTTGTCGCATGGAGCGACTCGAATTCCCGGGACAGCCGGTAACGTGTCGCCGGAAACGGCATGCGCTCCGCCATGGCCGTGACGGCAGCAGCAGCAGCGGGGTGACGCTGGACGCCGAGTCCCCGCAATTCCCGGTCTCCCCGGTGGTACTGGTCCGCCTCGGCGAGCGCCAGGGCCCGGCGCACGGCCGGCGTCTTCAACAGTGTCCTCAACCCCTCGTCGGACACCTGCGGAAGGGGATCATTGACGAGACTGCCATCCATGCCCAGGCCATGCCGGGCGAGAAGTCCGTAGAATGTGTCGGGCCGGTGCGCCGCAATGCCGAGAAGACGGCCGATGTCGCCCGGCTTACCCGTCACCAGGGACATCCTTGCCGCCCACCACGCACCGGCGGCTACCAGCGGGTCGGCGGGGTCTCCCTCGGAGATCACAAGCATCATGGAGCGCGCCGTGTGCGGACGACCGGAGCGCCAGGCAGCCAGTCCCGCCGTCCAGCCGGCCAGGGGAACCAGGTATCCCGATCGATGAAGGGCCGTGGTGGCGATGTCGAGAGCAAGGGTGTCATCACCATCGATGAAGTAACCGAAAGCGACCTCCGCCGCCGACATGTCGACGGCGAGCGGTCCGGCGCCTCCGAGTGCCTCCGCATCGGTCAGTCGTGACCATGCAACTCCGGGACGCCCGCTCCGGACATCACGGCGCACCTGCTTCAGGAGACTGCGCTCCCCGGCGCTGAGACCGCTGTCAGAATTCATCGAAGATAGGACGGCCGAGCCGGTCCCGACGGTCACGGATTCGATGTCCGGTTCATTCCACCTCCCGACGGGAGGGGCGGGGGCCGCCGCCCCTGCCGGCCGCCGCCTCAGCGCAAGGGCATGGATGCGCTTCGCGTCAGGATGGTCGGCCCAGGAGTCAAGCCAGGTACGCAGTTCGTCGAAGCTCGAGATCCACCCGGTCGCATGGAGGTAGCGCTGCGCGAGGACATGGCCCATCAGGACCGGATCCCTCAAGCGGGAGATCAGCCGGTCGGCCTCTCTCCAGTCGGACTCCCGCTGAACCGCAAAGATGCGGCGATAGGTCTCCCGATCCACATCGTCAAGGATCCTCCAGGGATCGCGTTCGGGAGCCTCGGGCCGCACACCCGGCAGGGGCACGGCACTCACGTTGGCCGGCACGGCCGGCTTGACGGAGGGCAGGGGGGGCAGATCGACGGCTGATGCGCCGTGAGTCCACACGACGACGACACCCGTCACAAGCAGGCGCAGGATGCCGGATATCCCGGCGTGGAGACGGTCCGTTGCCATGAGGCAGGTGCCGTCAGACCTTCGGCATTCCGGGTGCGATCCCGAGTTCTTCCATGCGCTGCCTGATGGCGAGAAGATCACGCCAGCTGTCGCGTTTCTTCAGGGGCTGGCGCAAGAGATAGGCCGGGTGGAACATGGCGATGGCCGGGACAGGTTCCCTGCCCTCGCGCTCGAGGCGCAGCCAGCGCCCGCGAATCCGCGTGATGCCCTCGCCCGGAGCCGTGTCGAACATGGCCTTCACCGCTGTCCCTCCGACGTAGACGAGAAGCTTCGGCGAGAGGAGTTCCACCTGCCTTTCGAGGAAGGGAAGGCACACCGCGATTTCCTCGGGCGTGGGCGTGCGGTTGCCCGGCGGGCGCCAGTAAAGGGTGTTGGTGATGTAGACACGGGTTCGATCGAGACCGATCGCGGCCAGCATACGGTCAAGGAGTTTTCCGGCCGCGCCGACGAAGGGCTTGCCCTGCCGGTCCTCTTCGCCTCCAGGAGCCTCGCCGATGATCATGATGGGTGCCTGCGCGTTGCCGTCAGCGATACAGGTCGTGGTGGCCGTGCGCTTGAGCGGACACCCGTCGAAGGCGTTGATGGCTTCGACCAGCTCCGCGAGACTGAAAGCGCCGGCAGCCAGGGTCCTGGCGTCTTCGAGGGCAACGGCCGGCCGGGCCGGCGCTTGCGGGCGTTTCGCGGGCGCCGTGCGAACGGGAGGCGGCGCCGAAGGAGCGGCGAAGCGGTTGACCGCCGTGGCAGTCGTTGCTTCGTCGACACCGATCCCGACGTACCAGTCCAGCAGTCTGCGAGCTTCCTCGCGATCCATGGTTCCCCGTTCGGCGGATGTCCGGCAACATTGTAACGAATATCGCCGTCGGTTAAGAGAACTGGAATGACAGCGCACTGAAGGTCGAGATGGAACAGCGCGAACGCGAGAGCATGGAGTTCGATGTCGTGATCGTGGGCGCCGGGCCTGCAGGTCTGGCGGCAGCCATCCGCCTTGCGCAGCTGGCCGAAGAATCGGGAACGGAAGTCTCGGTCTGCGTTCTCGAGAAGGGGTCCGAAGTCGGTGCGCACATCCTGTCGGGCGCGGTCATGGAGCCGCGGGCGATCAACGAACTCATTCCCGACTGGGAGGAACGCGGGGCGCCTCTCCTGACGCCGGTGAGACAAGACCGGTTCCTCTATCTCACCGAGAAGCGGGCGTTTCGTCTGCCGACACCCCCGCAGATGGCGAACCACGGCAACTACATCATCTCCCTTGGCAATGTCTGCCGCTGGCTGGCCGGCGAGGCGGAAGCCATGGGCGTGGCGATCTTTCCCGGCTTTGCCGCGGCAGAAGTCCTGTTCCACGATGACGGGTCCGTGAAGGGTGTGGCGACCGGTGACATGGGCATCGGCCGCGACGGCAAGCCGAAAGACACGTTCGAGCCGGGTATCGAACTCCATGCCAGGCAGGTTCTCTTTGCTGAAGGGTGCCGCGGGCACCTCTCCCGGCAGTTGATGGATTGCTTCGGCCTGCGTGAGGGGGTCCAGCCGCAGACCTACGGCATCGGTATCAAGGAATTGTGGGAGATTGATCCCGAAAGACACGCGCCGGGCACGGTCATTCACACCGCCGGCTGGCCCATGGACGGCAGCACCTACGGCGGGTCCTTTCTCTATCACCTCGAAGACAACCAGGTCGCCGTCGGCTTCGTCGTCGGACTCGACTACGAGAACCCCTGGCTCTCGCCCTTCGACGAGTTCCAGAGGTTCAAGACACACCCGGCAATCCGCCCCTTCTTCGAGGGCGGCAAGCGCATCGCCTATGGCGCCCGCGCCATCAACGAGGGCGGTTTCCAGTCGATTCCGCGACTCACGTTCCCCGGTGGCATGCTGATCGGCTGTGCGGCAGGCTTTGTCAACGTGCCGAAGATCAAGGGCAGCCACACGGCCATGAAGAGCGGCATGACCGCGGCCGAGGCGGTGTTCGACTGGCTCGCGGCCGAGACCCAGCCGGATGCTGAGGTCCTCGCCTATGGCGAGCGCCTGCGCCAGACCTGGCTGTGGGACGAACTCTACCGCGTCCGCAACATCAGACCGAGTTTCCATGGCGGCTTCGTGCAGGGTTTCCTCTATTCCGCCATCGACACGGTGATCCTGAGGGGACGGGCGCCCTGGACGTTCCGGCATCGGCCGGATCACGAGTCTCTCAAACCGAAGAATGCCTGCCAGGCCATCGACTATCCTGCGCCCGACGGCGAGATCACCTTCGATCGCGCGAGTTCGGTTTTCCTTGCATCAACGAACCACGAGGAGGACCAGCCCGTCCATCTCACCCTGAAGGATGCCAGCGTGCCGGTCGACATCAATCTCGCCCTCTACGATGCCCCCGAACAACGCTACTGTCCTGCCGGCGTCTACGAGATCATCGAGGATGACGACGGGGTGAGGCTGCAGATCAACGCGCAGAACTGCGTGCATTGCAAGACATGCGACATCAAGGATCCGACACAGAACATCGTCTGGGTGACGCCGGAAGGTGGCGGCGGCCCGAACTACCCCAACATGTGACGGATCGCCACGGCGAGGAGACCTGGATGAACTGCTCCAGGATGTGCCGCGGCCTCTCATTCGCGGCGCTTGTGGTGCTGGCCCTGGCAACCGTGGCAGGTGCTCGCGCAACCACCGATCTTGTCTCGATGAGCGGCGCCTACCTTGCTTCAAGAGCAGCCGCCTACCAGGGCGACATGACGGCCAGGGCCGACTTCCTGTCGCAGGCCCTTGAACGCCTTCCCGGGGACGTGACACTCATCGGCCAGACGTACAAGGCCATGGTGTCTGTCGGCCGCATTGACGAGGCGGCCGCACTGGCCCGGCGCCTCGCCGAGATGAACGTCGCCACCGAACTCTCGCCGGTCACTCTCCTTGTCGACGCGCTGGCGGCAGACGATGCGGATGCCATGGACGACGCCCTTTCCAGACTCGGTTCCGAAGGTCCGCTCGGCACGTTCGCCGTCATCGCACGCGCATGGTCGGCAGGACAGGGGGGCGACCATGCGCGTGCCCTCGAGATCCTTGATGCCGCCGCGCCGGGCACCGAACCACTGTTGGCCTATCATGCCGCCCTTCTCGGTGATGTCGCAGGCGAAACCGAGGGGGCCGAGACGGCCTTCAGCGAGGCCATGGAAGCCGGGGAGACCGTCACCTGGGAGGCCACGCGGGCCTACGGCGGTTTTCTGGAGCGCCTGGGGCGGGGCGAGGACGCAGCCCTCCTCTACCGCCGGTTCATGGACATCAATCCGGAGAGTCCGTGGTTCGAAGACGCAGTCGCACGGGCTCTCGCCGATGGGACGCCGCCCGACCGGCCCGGCATGTCACAGGCGATCGCCGACGCCCTGGCGGAAATCGCACGGCAACTTCTCGGCGAACGCCGGGGAGTTGCGGCCCTGGCACTGCTCAATCACGCAGCCTGGCTGCAGCCCGCAGACGACCGCATTCACTTCATGACCGGAGATGTGCTGTCCCGATTGCGGCGCGACGCCGCCTCGGCGGCGGCCTATGGCCGCGTGGCGCCCGATTCTCCCCTTGCCTGGAATGCCCGGCTCCGCCGTGTCCGCAGCCTCAACGACGCGGGCCTCTCCGAAGACGCCATCGCACTGGGACGCTCGCTCGCACGGGAACGGCCGGAGAGCGCCGATCCCTTCATGACCATCGGCGATGTCATGCGTTCGCACCGGAGATGGGACGAGGCGGTGGAAGCCTACGATGAAGCGCTCCGCCTGCTTGGCGAAGGATCGCACCGCCGTCCCGACCTCCTCTTCGACCTGGGAGCGGTGCTGGAGGTGACCGGGCAATGGGAACGCGCCGAACAGGCTTTTCTCGAATCCCTGGAGTCGCGACCGGACGACCCATGGCTCCTCAACTACCTCGGGTACTCGTGGGCCGACAGGAACGAGCATCTTGACGAAGCCCTTGACCTCATCGAGCGCGCCCTGGAGCGGACACCCGATGACGGCATGGTGATCGACAGTCTGGGATGGGTGCTTTACCGGCTCGGCCGCTACGACGAAGCCGTCGTCGAACTGGAGCGGGCGGTCAGCCTGGAACCTGCCGAGCCTGTGATCATCGACCACCTGGGCGATGCCTACTGGAAGACCGGGCGACACTACGAGGCGCGATTCCAGTGGCGTCACGTGCTGACACTGGCGCCGGATGACGAGGACCTTGTCGACGCCGTGCGCCACAAACTCGAGGCGGGACTCGATGACAGTGACCGGTGATAGAGCGGTTCCGGCCCATGCCAAGGTCAACCTGTGGCTTCACGTGACCGGGCGCCTGGCCAGCGGCTATCACAGTCTGGACAGCCTGCATGTGCGCACGTCCCTGGCCGACCGCCTGTGGTTCACTCCGGCAGCCTCCACGGCTCTCGAGGTGACCGGCCGCTTTTCTGCGGCACTCAAGGACATGGACGGACCCCGGAACCTGGTGATGCGGGCAGTCGCTGCGGTGACGCCAACACAGGCATTCCGCATCATCCTCGAGAAGAACATTCCTGTCGCCTCGGGCCTGGGAGGCGGCTCGGCCGATGCTGCCGCCACGCTGCGGACGGTTTCGGGAATGAGCGACGATCTTCCGGCCATCGCGGCGACACTGGGCGCCGATGTTCCTTCCTGTCTTCATGATGGCGCGGTCATGACCGCGGGGATCGGCGATGTCGTCACGCCCGTGGAACCCTTTCCCGCATGCGCCCTCGTTCTCGTCAATCCGGGAACCCGGCTCTCCACGGCAAGGGTCTTCGCCGGTTTCGAAGAACCTCTGTCAGCACCTCGGCCGCTGATCCGCCCGCCGGAGGATTTCGATGACCTGATCCGGGAACTGGAGATCCGGCGGAACGACCTCGAACCCGCGGCCTGCCGCGTCGATCCCGGCATTCGCGACGTTCTCGCCGCCCTGCGCGCCACCCCGGGAATCGCCCTTGCCCGCATGACCGGCACCGGCGCCACGTGTTTCGGCCTGGCCGGCACCTCGCAACTGGCCGATCGCGCCGCGACCCTGCTCCGCCGTCGCCACCCCGGATGGTGGATCGAGGCCACCACCACTCTCACGCAGACCCGGGAGCGGCCATGAGCGCGCTGGAAGACATCAAGGCGCGCATCGCCGCCCGCGAAGCCCATGTCGCCGTCATTGGCCTGGGCTACGTTGGCCTTCCTCTTGCCCTGGCAGCCCACAAGAGTGGTTTTCGGGTCACCGGCTTCGACACGGATCCCGCCAAGATCACGACCCTTGCCGCCGGCACGAGCTACATCAACTACATCGATGCCGCCGAGGTCAGCGAACTCGCCGCGTCGACGCGATTCCACGGCACCAGCACGGTGAGCGAACTCGGCGCTTCCGACATCATTGTCATCTGCGTGCCCACACCCCTGGACCGCCACCGGGAACCGGACATGCGCCACGTGGTGGACACCTGCCACAGCGTCGCATCGATCCTGTCTCCCGGACGCCTCGTCATTCTCGAATCGACCACCTGGCCCGGAACCACGGATGAACTGGTGCGACCGATACTCGAGGGCAATGGCCTGGTGTCGGGAGTGGATTTTCTTCTTGCCTATTCGCCGGAACGCGACGATCCGGGCAACACCACCCATCGCCTCGGAACGGTGCCCAAGATCGTCGGCGCTGATCAGGGTCTCGCACGAGCGGCCGCCGCGGCCTTCTACGAGTCCTTCATCCCTGCCGGAACCGTTGTCGTCCCGGACACCAAGACCGCTGAGGCAGTCAAGCTCACCGAGAACATCTTCCGCTCCGTCAACATCGCCCTCGTCAACGAACTCAAGGTGATCTTCGACGCCATGGGCATCAGTATCTGGGACGTGATCGAGGCCGCCAGCACCAAGCCATTCGGCTACATGCCCTTCTGGCCCGGACCCGGTCTCGGCGGCCACTGCATTCCCATCGATCCGTTCTACCTCGCCTGGAAGGCGCGGGAGTTCGGCGTGCCCACCCGTTTCATCGAGCTTGCCGGTGAGATCAACACGTCGATGCCGCACCACATCGTCTCCAGGCTCGCCGGCGAGATCGATCACCGGTTCCGCCGTGGTCTCAACGGCGCGGCAATTCTCATCGTCGGCATGGCCTACAAGAAAAACGTCGATGACAGCCGCGAAAGTCCTGGCCTGACGCTGATGGCGCTGCTCGAATCGAGGGGAGCCGCGGTGTCCTTCTTCGATCCCTTCATCGGCACCATTCCCTCCACCCGCGCCCACGCCGGACTGGCCGGCCGGCGGAGCCTGTCGTGGACCGACGTCACCGACGGCGTCCACGATGCGGCGTTGATCGTCACCGACCACGACTGCGTCGACTACGATGCCCTCGTCGCGGCCGTGCCGCTGGTGGTCGATACGCGCAATGCGACACGGGCCGTACGCCATCATCGCGAGAGAATCGTTCTCGCCTGACCGGCCAGGTGTTCCTGTCCCGTGGTTGCGCACTCCGGCGCTTTCCGGTTTATAGGAAGCCTGCTGGGGCGTGGCCAAGCGGTAAGGCAACGGGTTTTGGTCCCGTGACCCCAGGTTCGAATCCTGGCGCCCCAACCACACCCCTGCCGCAGGTCGCCCGTCCGGACGCGCCCTGCCTCACCGATCCACCTTGCGAACCATCACCATGCAGGATACCAGCGACGCCTTCACGGAAGCCCTTCGCCTGATCACCACACTCGACCGTGACCTCGTCGAGATCATCCTCATGTCGCTCAGGGTCAGTCTCTTTGCGGTGCTCTTCGCCATGCTGATCGGCCTGCCCGTCGGCGCGACGACGGCCATCTCGCGGTTCCCGGGACGGGGCGCCCTCATCACCGTGATGAACGCCTTCATGGGCCTGCCGCCCGTGGTGGCCGGCCTTGCCATCTATCTCCTGCTGTCACGCGCCGGACCGCTGGGTGAATGGGGCCTGCTCTACACCCCCGAGGCCATGATCATCGCCCAGACGGTGCTCGTCACACCCATCGTCGCAGCCCTGACGCGCCAGGTCATCGAGGACCTTCACCGCCGCTATGATGAACAGTTGCGCGCCTTCGGTCTGGGCAGGGGCGCCACCGCCATCACCCTGTTGTGGGAGGCGCGATTCAGTCTCGTCACGGTGGTGCTCGCCGGTTTCGGCAGGGCCATCGCAGAGGTTGGCGCCGTCATCATGGTGGGCGGCAACATCAACCATGTCACCCGGGTGATGACCACGACCATCACGCTGGAAACCTCGCGCGGCGCTCTCGATCTCGCCCTGGGTCTGGGGATCGTGTTGCTGACGATCATCCTCATCATCAACGGGCTCGCCGGAATGCTCAACTCCTTCGCGAGGAATCCACGCCTTGCGTGAACGTCAGGATGGAAAGGTGCTGCCGCTCGCCGGCCGCAACCTCTGTCTCATGCGGGGGACGCGGCCGGTTGTCGATGATGTCAGCGTTACCATCTCCCGGCCGGAAATTGCGGTGCTTCTTGGACCCAATGGCGCCGGCAAGAGCCTTCTGGTCCGCATGCTGGCGGGCCTCGTCGAGCCGGACAGTGGCGATGTCACCTGGAACGGCCGGCCGCCGGATCGCCAGCGAGCCATCCGGCTCGGCGTCGTCTTCCATCACCCGGTGATGCTGAATCGCACGGCCCTGGCCAACATCCGCTTTGCGCTCCAGGCCGCCGGTGTACCCCGTCACGAACAGCGGCGGCGGGCCACGGAAGCACTGGTGACCGCCGGTCTCGGGGAAAGGGCGAGAGTACAGGCACAGGCCCTCTCGGGAGGGGAACAGCAAAGGCTCGCGCTTGTCCGCGCCATGGCGACATCTCCGGATGTCCTGCTCCTCGACGAGGCAACCGCCAATCTCGATCCGGGTTCGATCCTGGCAATCGAGGACCTGGTGCACCAGGCCCGCAACGACGGCACGCCGGTCCTCCTCGTCACCCACGACCTTGCCCAGGCGCGCCGTCTGGCCGACCGTATCCTCTATCTTCATGGCGGGGTTCTCGAGGCGGACAGCGCCGCCCCGCCCTTCTTCTCCACTCCCCCCACGAGACGGGCCCGCGCCTTTGTCGAGGGACGCCTGGTCGCCTGACTGTGCCCAGCCGGAAAGGTCCCATGATGGTGTCGAGATTCTTCGCATGTGCCGCGGTTGTCCTCGGCCTCATCCCAGGTGGCGTGACCGCTGACGACAGGTCCATCATCGTCCAGTCGACGACCTCGACACAGAACTCGGGACTGTTCGATCACATCCTTCCCGATTTCAGCGATGCGACGGGCATTCTCGTCAAGGTGGTTGCCGTGGGCACCGGGCAGGCCATCCGCAACTCCATGAACGGAGACGGCGACGTCCTGCTTGTGCATGCCCGCGATGCCGAGGAGGAGTTCGTCTCAGGCGGCTACGGCGTCGAGCGGTTCGACCTGATGTACAACGACTTCGTGATTGTCGGTCCCGTTTCCGATCCGGCAGGCATCATGGGCATGTCCGATGCCGGCGGCGCACTCATGCATGTCGCGCGCAACGGTCTTGCCTTTGCCTCCCGTGGCGATGACTCCGGAACTCACACGAAGGAAATGGCCTTGTGGCGCGACGCCGGTTTCGACCCCACGGAGCACAGCGGCTCGTGGTACCTCGAGACCGGCTCGGGCATGGGAGCCACTCTCAACGTGGCCGCCAATGTCGGCGCCTATGTCCTGACCGACCGGGCCACCTGGATTGCCTTCCAGAACCGCGGCGATCTCGCCCTTCTCGTCGAGGGGGACGAGAATCTCTTCAACCAGTACGGCGTGACTGTTGTGAACCCGGAGCGCTTTCCCCATGTCCGCGAAGAGGAGGCGCACCTCTTCGTCAACTGGCTCCTTTCACCCTCCGGACAGGCTTCAATCGCCTCCTTTCGCATTGACGGGAGACAGCTCTTCTTTCCCAACGCCAGCCCCTGATCCGTCACGTCAAAGCGGGCCCAGGGCGTCGGCGAGACGTGGCAGCATCAGGGCGTCGTAACGCTCCTGGCTGGCCGCGCTGTCGTGGGCGAAGCGGAAACAGGTGATGCCGTTGGCGAGGGGCTGGATGATCTGACCGCCAAAGCCACGCATGGTGGCGATCCTCATGGTCCGGCCGGACCGGGTGGTGAGCGGCAGCTGCCACCAGGCGAGGTGGTAGGTGATGTCGTTCCCGTCGGCGGTGACCGTCCCCGTCGGCAGCCCCTTCGCCATGGCGCCATCGAGACACTCCTGCACCAGTGACGATTCGAGCAGTACCGTTCCCTCGTGGCATCCGCCGTTCGACAGCAGCAGCCCCAGACGCCCCACGTCATCGAGACCGAGAAAAAGACCGAAGGCGGTAAGCGGCACGCCCCTTGTCCCGTCCTCCTCAAGGGTGCGGTTGATGTCCACCGGACCACAGCCAATGGGGCGCAGCACCTCGTTCTCGACCATGGCGAAGAGATCGGCATCGCAGCCACGGTGGCGCTTCCACACCGCATCCATGGCTGCGCCGGCAACGAAGAGATCCTGGTCCCGGTAGCGGGCCACGACGCCCGGTCCCCAGGGATAGGAGGGCACACGGAACGCTTCGCGGAGCTTGTCTGCACGGCTGCGGGCTGCATACCAGCTCTGATAGGCGCGATAGCAGGCACCCTCCGGACCGTCTGCCGAGGCGTACTCCGGTCCTGTAAGATTGTCGGCGTGGATATCGCCGGTTTCGCCGGCGGTGCCGATACCGGTCGCCATGGAGAGACAGTGCCGGATCGTCACGTCGTGCCAGCCGTCATGGTCCGCCGTGACATCGAGGACGTCGACGATGCGGGTGTCGGCGACCTCGGGACCGAGGTGACAGGCAAGGCGCATGAGCGCGGTCGTGGCAAAGGCCGCCTTGGTGGCCGACCAGATGCCAAAGCGCATGGCGTGGGGGAAGGGGTAGGGCCCGTGCCGCGTGGCGAACCCCGTCGCGTAGATGTGCCCATCCATCACCAGGCCGCTGGTGATCTCGCTCTCGCGCATTGGATCGCCCAGCAGCTCCTCGAGCATGTCCTGGGGAGCGATCTCTGCGATGTCGTGAATCGGCATCGGATCGTGACGGCAGGTGACGTTCGGTGATCCTCCCGCCTCGCGGAATGACGCCCCTGCCGCGCCCCAGAGATCGAGACGTTCGGGAATGTGATCCGGGAGCGTTTCGGTCACCACCTGGACGAGGAGATCGCGCACCCGCGTGCCATCCCAGGCGAACCGGGCCACCCCGTGGTGACTGTCGTTTTCCCTCTCGCAGGAAAGCTGGAAGGGAAACGACGCGACATCGCAGGCACCATCGCCCCTCCAGATACATCCCTCGCCAACCATGATGTCCCAGTAACTCTGCGGATCGGGTCGGCGATGCAGTCCCCTGTGCTCCGGCAGAAGAGCGTCGCCGTCGGTCCGGAAAGCGAGATGGACGCCCGGAAACCGGGCGACGCCGCCGCCCAGGGCAAAGCCGGCGTGTGCCGAGGCGTCGCTGGCCGCCAGGGGGGATCCGTCGATGGCGAGGACGCCGTTGAAGGGATGGCGGCAGGGCCGGCGATCTGCCGGAGGCGTGAAGACACTGATGGGCCATGGCCCATCCTTCCGTGTGCCGTCCTGTCCGATCATGATATCTCCCCGCCCGACACGAACGCGAAGTGGACAATGCATGTTCCGGTCATTCTTTGCCAATCGGCGCTGGCTGCACTGGTCGATCCTCGGCAGTGCCACGATCCTTGGCGTCACCTGGTACAAGGTCCAGCTCGATGTCAAGATCAACGAGTGGTTCGGTGACTTCTACGACACCCTGCAGGTCGCACTGGCCGAACCGGGGGCTGTCGAGTTTGCCGACTTCCTCGGGAAATGCCTCACCTTCGCCGAAATCGCGGGCATCTACATCGTCGTCGCCGTGCTTCTCGAGTTCTTCGTGCGTCACTTCGTGTTCCGCTGGCGCACGGCGATGAACGACTACTACATGTCCTACTGGCACGACGTACGCCACATCGAAGGGGCGGCACAGCGCGTCCAGGAGGACACCATGCGGTTCGCC
>JAJEHK010000304.1 GCA_022823765.1 Alphaproteobacteria bacterium
CCTGCTTCAACTGCCGGTGATCCGGGATACGGCGGTTGCATCCGCCCCCTCCGGGCCCGAGTTCGCGGCGGATCACCCGGTGACCGTGCTTGAGGAAGGAGATGCGCGCCTGACAGTCACGAGAGACCTGGGCCCGCGCGAGGTGCGGCTCCACCGCATCGATGACAGCGGCCGGGTCCGTCTCGACGACATCGATCTCGTGGTTTCGAAGAGGGCGGAAGAGATCTTTCGCATTCGCGAGGACGATCCCTTGAGCGCGCGCACCGACATGGTCCGAATCTTCAAGGCTGAACGGGGCGACTGGCAGCCGGGGACAGCGACGCGGATTGCCGTCACCTGCGATTCCGAGAGTTTTCACATCGCCGCCACTCTCGAAGCCTTCAACAATGACAGGCGTATTCTGGAGCGCCAGTGGAACGAGTCCGTTCCACGCGATCACATGTGATGGAAGGCCAGTCTGTCCGGCCCACCGCCGCGTTGACGGAGACTCACCGGATTCTCCGTCTCGTCGCGGAGCCTGTTGCCCGCCGGTTCGGGAGGGTCACGTGAGACGGCGGGATGCGAAGAGACGGGCACGACGGCCCGCTGCTGACCTCGTGCCGCAGACGCCATGGCGGCGCCTCGTCAATCCCTATCCACCACTCGGCATCCTCTCCGACGACCATCTCGAATCCATTCATGACACGTCGTTGCGCGTTCTCGAGGAACTCGGAATTGAGTTCCTGCTCGACGAGGCGCTCGAACACCTCAAGGCAGCCGGCGCCGAGGTAATGGGCCAATGCGTGCGCTTCGATCGGGCGCTGGTCATGGAACTGGTGTCTCGGGCACCGGCGGAGTTCACGCTCCATCCGCGCAACCCCGAACGCGCGGTCACGTTCGGCGGCAACCACATCGCCTTCAATTCGGTGGGCGGTCCGGCGAACGCCAGTGATCTCGACGACGGTCGCCGGCAGGGGAACTTCGCGGACTTTCAGAACTACATCCGGCTCATGCAGAGTCTCGACGTCCTGCAGCTGTGTGGCGGCGTTCCCATAGCACCGATCGATCTGGATGCCGAAACACGCCATCTTGACTGCATTCAGGCGATCCTGACGCTCTCCGACAAGGTCTGGCATGCCACGGGCCTGGGCCGCAGGCGGGTGAGCGATGCCGTCGACATGCTGGCCATCGTGCGAGGCGTCACCAGGGAGGAGGTGCGCCGGAAACCCGGATTCTTCACCACGATCAACGTCAACTCGCCTCGCCGCATCGACGGCCCCATGCTTGAGGGGCTTATCGAGGCGGCTACCAACGGCCAGGCGGTGTCGGTGACGCCCTTCACGCTCGCCGGCGCCATGAGTCCGGCAACCCTTCCAGGTTCGCTGGTCCAGCAGAACGCCGAAGCCCTGGCGGGCATCGCCTTCACCCAGATTGTCGCTCCGGGGGCACCGGTCTTCTATGGCAGTTTCACCAGCAATGTCGACATGAGGACGGGCGCGCCGGCTTTCGGGACACCGGAATACACCAGGGCTGCGCTCGTGGGCGGTCAACTGGCCCGCCGCTACAGTCTCCCCTACCGGTCCAGCAACACGAATGCCTCGAATACCGTCGACGCCCAGGCAGCCTATGAATCCCAGATGTCGATCTGGGGCGCGGTGCTTGGCCACGCCAATCTCCTTCACCATGGCGCCGGCTGGCTCGAGGGCGGTCTGACGGCCAGTTTCGAGAAGGCGGTCCTCGACGCCGAGATGCTGCAGATGATCAGCGAGTTTCTCCAGCCCCTCGTCGTCGATGACGAGACGCTTGCCTTCGATGCCATTGCCGAGGTTCAGCCCGGCGGGCACTTCTTTGGCGCGAATCATACCCTTCGCCACTACGACACCGCGTTCTACCAGCCCATGCTGTCCGACTGGCGCAATTTCGAAACCTGGCAAGAGGACGGCGCCAGGAATGCCACATGGCGCGCCAACCGAATCTGGAAGGAACTGTTGCGGCGCTTCGAGGCGCCGCCGCTCGATCCTGCGCGCGCCGAGGAACTCGAGGCATTCGTGCGTCGACGCAAGGAAGAGGAGGCATCATGAACGACAAGCTGTTCGACCCGCATCGCTACGAGGCCACCAGGAGGCCGCTGCTGGATGCCGAGACTCTGCCAGGGGCGTGCTACACCTCCGAGGAATTCTTCCGCCGCGAGGTGGAGACCATCTTCATGAAATGCTGGAACTTCATCGGCCGGGAAGACCGTGTGCCGGAGCCGGGTTGCTATTTTTCCCTCGACTTCGTCGGGGTTCCCGTGGTCATCGTCAGGGGCCGGGATTCAAGGGTTCGCGCCTTCGCCAACACCTGTCGGCACCGCGGCGCCCGGGTGGTGTCGGGCGAGGGCCGGTGCCACACTTTTTCCTGTCCCTACCATGCGTGGACCTATGCCATCGATGACGGGCGTCTCATCGGCGCCATGGACATGGAGGAGACGGTCGGCTTCGAGCGCAAGGACTTCGGCCTCATCGAGCTCAGACTGGAGATCTGGGCCGGGTTCATGTTCCTCAACTTCGATCCTGAGGCCGAACCGCTGGAGACCTGGCTCGGCGACCTGCCGCAGGTCCTCGCCCCTTACGATCTTGACGCCATGGTGACGACCAGGCGCGTCGAGTACGACCTCGACTGTAACTGGAAGGTCTATGTCGAGAACGCGATGGAGAGCTACCACGTTCCCACCGTTCACCAGCAGACCATCCAGAAGCAGAAGCGCGATCACAATCCGCCGATTCCGGCCAGTGGTCAGTACTGCGGCCTCTTCACGCGCCACAAAGGGAGTCGCGCCCTGCTCGAGGGCATGAAGGGCTTTCCCCATATCCCCTCCCTCGAGGGACTTTCGGCCGAGGGGACCTACTACATCCTTCTCTATCCCTCGACCATGTTCGGCCTGACCTACGATTGCATGTGGTGGCTTGAACTCCATCCGCTTTCTGCCGGCAAGACGCGGCTGATCGTTGGATCCTGCTTTCCCGAATCGACCGCACGGCGCAGCGATTTCGCCGAACTGGCGCCCAACTACTATGAACGCTGGAACCGGTCGATCGTCGAGGACAACGACGTCTCGAACCTGCAGCAGATCGGCCTTCGCTCGCCCTTCGTCGCACCGGGCAGGTTCAGCCACCTCGAACCCCTGGTCCATGCCATCGACAACTGGGTCCTCGACCGCGTGCTCGATCCATGACCCTGAAGGTTCACGTCAGCGCCCTTTCCACCCAGGCGCGCGTCTTCCACGTGACCGAGGAGCTGGTGGCCGACGCGGTGGCGCGTCATCCGCGCCTCGCGCGCCATGTCCGCTTCGACTGGAGCGTCGACCATGACCGCTTTGCCGAAGGCGTGGCCGATGCCGACATCCTGATCGGCTGGCGGTTTCCCATGCGCGAACTGAAGTCCATGGCGCCAAGGCTGACGTGGATCACGCTCACCGGAGCCGGAACTGAACACCTGCAGCCCTTCGACTGGACCTGGCGGGGCCTCTCCATCACCAACAACAGCGGCGTCCACGGTCCCAAGGCTGCCGAGTTTGCCGCGGCGTCGGTGCTCGCCATGGCCCATGGACTGCCGCACTTCGCTCACGCCAAGACGCAGCGACGCTGGTCGCGGCGCTTCACCACGCGCATCGAGGGCGGGACGGCCGTCGTGATCGGCCTGGGCGGCATGGGCGGCCCGACGGCGCGCTGGCTGCGTCAGCGCCTTTCCATGACGGTGATCGGTGTCACGCGCCGTGGCCAGCCGTTCCGCTGGGCCGACAGGGTGGTCGCTGTCGACGCCATCGACACGGTGCTGGGCGAGGCTGACACCGTGGTCGTGATGGCGCCGCTCACCCCCGAGACCCGCAATCTTCTGGACCGCCGCCGGCTCTCGTTGATGAAGCCGGGGGCGACGCTTCTCAACATGGGACGGGCTGCGATCGTTGACGTCGATGCACTCGGCGACCTCCTCGAGAGCGGTCATCTGGCGGCGGCCCATCTCGATGTCTTCGATCCCGAGCCGCTACCCCCCGACTCGCGGCTGTGGACGATCCCCGATCTCTTCATATCGCCCCACTGCTCGTCGGACGATGTCAGGACATACATTCCCGACACCCTCGACCTCTTCTTCGACAACCTCTCGCGTCGGCTTCGTGGCGCCAGGCTGCGCAACCGGGTCAGCACCCGCCTCCGGTATTGAAGGACGGTCCGGGCATGACGGCGCACGAACGCTTCCGGGTCTTCGACACCGACCAGTGGTACCGCGGTCAGCAGAAACTGGGGTCGCGCCTTGCCATGGTGGTGCGGGCCGGTCGCTGGCTGGCGATACGGGGCCAGACCGGGCACGATCTTGACGGCACCTTCCATGGTCGAGGCGATGTCGCCTGCCAGACGGGACAGGCGTTGAAGAACCTCAGGACTCTGCTCGCGGAAGCGGGTGGCGGCCTCGAGGATGTCTGCAAGGTCCGGCTGTGGGTGAGGGACCGCGCCTTCATCGAACCGGCATCAAGGGTGCTTGCCCAACACTTCCGCGGCATCCCCATCATCCTCGACACGGCAGTCATCAGCGCCTTCGCCCGCCCCTGGCTCGACATGGAAATCGACGTCTGGGCCGTGCTGCAGGATCGGGAAAGCTGAGGGCCACGATTCCCGGGAGAGGGGCGAAGCCGTGGTTCAGACCGGGCGCGAAGGCTCGTGGACGGAAACGTGCTGCATGTGCCGGAGCTGCCCGAGGCAGCCGTTGATGGCGTAGTGCCGGATCACCCTGTTGTCCTGGATACCGACCACCGGTAGCGGCAGGCGAACTCCGTGCGGACGGTGTGACAGACTCGTCGCCATTGGTCCCGTGGCCTATCTGTGCGCCGGGCGTCGGCGCACCAGCAGGAAGAAGACGTAACCGAGCAGCGCCATCGATCCCATCGCGAGGAATGCAAGACCCCACGCGGTCGTCCCGCCCAGCGGCGTGGCAACGTCGAGCACCACACCCACCAGCGCCGGAGCGAACAGCGATCCGCCGAAGCCCAGCGTCGAATGCACCGCCAGCGTTGCGCCGCGGTGACCAACAGGCGAGGTGACGACGGCGCCGGCCGTGAGTGCAGCCGAATCGGCCTGGATCGCGGCAGAATAGATCAGGCACAGCACCACCACTGCGGCAAAGGGCAGTGGCGAGGAAAAGCCGACGGCGATGCTGATGGCAAAGGTCGCCAGCATCACCCAGGTGAGCAGACGCACGCGGCCGATGCGCAGGGCCAACTCCGCTCCGGCAACGCTCGACACCACCGCAATGAGGGCGATCGCGGTGGCAAAGAGCGTAGCGTTAAGCTCACTGCCACTGCTGCTGCCGAGGCAGAACACCAGGAAGGGCACGATCCAGGAGCGCATGGCAAAGAGTTCCGCCCCGTGGCCGGCGTAGGCCATGATGTAGGCCATTGTCTCCCGCGAGCGCAGCACAGGGCGGAAGTCGAGAACGTGACCGCGCTTTTCGGTGGCCGGTTCCGGCTTCCTCGGCGCGACCACCGTCGCAAGCGCGACAAGGCTGAGGACCGGACCGGCGGCGGTGCACAGCAGGGCACCGCGCCACCCGAACCACTCCAGCGCACCGCCCGCGAGGGAATAGGACACCGCGGTGCCAATGCTGAAGGAGGATGTGTAGAAGGCCACGGCGCGTACCTGCCGCGCCTCGGGCAGGCGGTCCGTGAGCACCTTGAGACCCGGCATGTAGGTGCCGGCGAGGCCGGCGCCGGCGATGACGCGCCAGGGCAACGCCGACCAGAATCCCGTTGCGAGGAACGCCAGCCCGACCAGGCCCGCCGCGGAGAGCGCCGCACCCAGGATGAACACGTACCGGGCATCGACCCGATCGGTCATGGCGGTCAAAAATGCGACCACGAACACGTAACCGCCGAAGAACGCGCCCGAAAGCCAGCCGGCCCGGGCGTTGGTCATGTGCCATTCCGCCTGGAGTACCGGCAGCAGTGACCAGTAGGCCGCGAAGCCGGTCATCGCGAGCACTTCCGCGAGGCACATCACGGAGATCAACACCGGCGGCCGGCGCAGTATGGCCTGAGCGATCACGTCATCGGGTCCTTCGCAGGCCTCGCGCCCGTCAAGGCGCCATCGGCGACCATCCTTCGAATGCCTGGTGCACCGGTCAAATCATGTGGTCCTGGAAATTTCGGCTCGCTTCCGGACATTCGGCATTGACGGGGATCCCGTGGCATCGTTGCGCGTCGGCCGAACCGACTCCGGAGAATGACCGCAGTCGGAATCCTGCAGGCGCCTGCCGAAAGGAGAGTGCTGTCTGCAGCACCGGCCTTGTTCTGCCGGGCGCTCTCGCGTTGTCGTTCGGCGGCAAACGCTGCCGGGGCGTCCGACCGTCGTCAAGCCAATGTTGACTTCCTGTGGAATTGGCTAGACTCCCTTGAACGACCTGATGCCTGTGTCGATTCCGGCCCGCCTGTCGCTACTGGTGAGATGACACAGCAGCACGCCGAGGCGTCGGGTCGGCCTTTCGCACACTCCTGTCATCTCCGGTGCAGTCGTCGTTTCCACCAGTGAGGGCATGACCCATAATGCACATTTACCCGTCGTCGAAGGTTCGATCCCTGCACCGTCGTGGTCTGCCTGTCGTCAGCCGGCGCTCGTTCCTTGCCGGTCTTGGCGCAACTGTGGCTGCACCTCGCATTGTACGCGCCCAGGTTTCATCCAATCCCGACGTGGTCGTCATCGGCGCAGGGGCGGCGGGGCTGGCGGCAACGCGGGTACTTGCGGAACGCGGCCTTGATGTCACCCTGATCGAGGCGTCCAGCAGGATTGGCGGACGCGCCTATACCGAGACGACAACCTTTGGCGTGCCTTACGACCACGGTGCGCATTGGCTCCATATTGCCGCAAGCAATCCCTTCGTGGCCTACGGTCGCAAGCACGGCTTCGACGTCTACCCGGCGCCGGACGTCTACCGTGTGTTCGAAGGCGATCGTGAACTGGGTGCCAGAGAGAAAGACGCGCTTTGGCACGCCTGGGATGAGCTCTACGCAGCCATCGGTGCCCAGGGTGAGAGAGGCAACGATATCTCCGCAGCCGAAGCTGCGGCCGGCATCGAGGGTCCCTGGTCGGCGACGGCGGCCTTCGGCATCGGACCCTGGAGCATGGGCAAGGACCTCGAGGACTTCTCCGTCGTCGACTGGTGGAGTGGCGCCGATGGTGCCGACTGGTTCTGCCGCGAGGGTTTCGGCACCCTGATCACCCACTGGGCCGGTGACATTCCGGTGTCACTCGGCACCAGGGCCGGCCGCATCGACTGGAGCGGAAAAGGGGTCGTCGTCGAGACGGACCAGGGCTCGATTCGCGCCCGCGCTGTCATTGTCACGGTATCGACCGGCGTCATGGCGTCCGGAGCGATCGCCTTTGCCCCGATGCTTCCGGCACGCAAGCTGGAATCCTTCGAGAAGATCTCCATGGGACTCTACAACCACATCACGCTGCAGTTTTCCGAAGATGTCTTCGGCATGGGTCCCGACGGATATCTGCTGTTCCGCGTCGCCCCCGACCGCAAGGCTTTCGGCGTGCTCACCAACGCCGGCGGGCACGGGCTTGCCTATTGCGATGTCGGCGGCAGCTGGGCCCGCGACCTTGAAGAGGAATCGGCCGAGTATCGCATCGACTACGCGATGGGCGAACTGCGGGGCATGCTGGGAAGCAGCATTGATCGCAGCTTCGTGAAGGGGGCGGCCACCTCATGGGGCCAGAACCCTCTGACCCTGGGCTCCTACGCCTCGGCCGAACCGGGCGCTCATGACATGCGGACCGTGCTGCGGCAACCGGTCGGCGACAGGATATTCTTCGCAGGCGAGGCCTGCCACCGGTCCCTCTGGTCGACGGCCGCGGGCGCGCGACTCTCGGGCGAGGAGGTTGCCCGCGACGTGGCCCGCCACCTCGACTAGACATCAACCACCGCCTGACCTTCTCAGTGCGGCTCACTGCTCGCGGGTTCCTGACCGCGAGTGCAACCCACGAGCCTCGAGGCCAAGGCAGGTCAATGCCAGATGTCCGGGACGATCTGTCCGGCAGGGAAGATGGTCCGGGTCGCATGAGGCACACCTGCCGCATTCCGGTGATTGCCTTGCTGGTCCCGGCACAGTAATCCTTACCACCATGGGTGGATGGATCGAGACACACCGTTCGATGGTGACGGCCTGGGACTGTGACCACCAGGGCCACATGAACGCTGTCCAGTACTATGCGAAGTTCGACATGGCGGGCTGGCACATGATCCAGCGCTCGGGCGTCACGCGGGAAAGGCTGGAGTCGGACAATCTGGGATTTGTCGACGTCCGAGTGGAAATCGATTTCGTGGATGAGCTTGTCGTCAACGATCCCCTGGTCATCGAATCCGGCGTCGAGAAGCTGGGCAACTCCTCGGTCACCTTCCGTTCGACGATGCGCCATGGAACGACCGGCGCGGTGACGGCGCGTCTGCGATGCACGACGCTGTGTTTCGATCTTGCGGAACGTGTCAAGAAGACCATTCCCGACGACATACGCGCCCATCTCGAACCTCTGGTCATCGGGGATGACTGAGACCGGGCGCTTCGCCTCAGCACTGGCGGTCTGCTGTGCTCTGTTTCTGGCGGCAGCGGGGTGCACGAACAATCCCGCTACCGGCGGATCGATGTTCTCGCTTGTCAGCGAGAACGAGGAGCGGGCGATCGGCGCCGAACACCACCCGGAGCTTCTCAACGAATACGGCCTCTACCAGGAACGTCCCCAAGTCAACGCCTACGTGGCCATGGTGTCCGCCAGGATACTGGCGGCATCGGACATCTCCTCCCAGGTGCTCACGGTGACGGTTCTCGACACGGACGTGGTCAATGCCTTCGCCTTGCCGGGTGGTTACATCTACGTGACTCGCGGGCTTCTGGCGCTCGCCAACAACGAGGCTGAACTCGCCGGCGTGATCGGCCACGAAATCGGCCACGTGGCCGCCCGCCACACGGCACAGCGACTCACCTGGGCCCGGGTTGCCGAAATCGCTGTCACGGTGGTCGATGCATCAATGTCCCATCTCGAGTACGGCGGGCTCGCCACCGACCTTTCCGGGCTGGCGGCCCATGCGGTCATCGCCGGGTTCAGCCGCGAGCAGGAGATTGAATCCGACACTCTCGGGGTCCGGTACCTGGCCCGCGCCGGTTACGATCCCTACGCCATGGCGACATTCTTGAGGCAGCTGGAGCGGCACTCGGACCTGCTCGATGCGCTGTCGCCTCTCGATCATGACCCGTCAATCCTGACACGCTGGTTCGCCACCCATCCCCGGACAGCCGAGCGTGTCGTCCTTGCCGCCCAGGAGGCCCGGTCCACAACCGACGCGCCCGTTCTCGACCGGGAGCCCTATCTGCGGATGATTGACGGCATCGCCTATGGTGAGCGCGCCGACCAGGGGCGCATCCTCGAACGCCGCTTCGTGCATCCCGCATGGCGCTTTGCCTTCGATGTACCGGCAGGCCTGGCGATGTTCCGGGTCAATGGCCAGGTACGCGCGTACGACGATTCCGGCACCCTTGTCACATTCAATGGCGTCGAAGACATCCACGGCGGCGTGACACCTCACCTCTACCGGTGGGCGGATGAATTGCGTGTGAGGGTCGATGGCCTCGAGACATTCGAGGTTGCGGGATTCCAGGCGGCCGGAGGCCGTTTCCGTGCCTCCCCCGATGGCGGCGACAGGCTTTACCGGATGGTGGCGATCGCCCTCAACCCGGGCCGGGTGGCCCGGTTCCTGTTCTCCATGCCGGCAGGCGAGGCTGGGGGTCTTGGCGATCTGGCAGAGCAGACTCTGGCCAGTTTCAGACGATTGTCGGCGGATGAGGCTGAAGCAACCGGTCCGTTGCGTGTAAGGGTCGTCGAAGTTGCGCCAGGAGATACCATCGATTCACTGAGCCGGATGATGGCGTTCGAGGACCGTCGCCGGGAGCGCTTCATGGTCCTCAACGGTATCGAGGAGGAGACCGATCTTGCTCCAGGCATGCTGGTCAAGGTGGTCCGTCTTGAGTGACGGTTCCGGCGCGCTCAAGCATGGCATGGAGCAGGACGTTGCACCCGGCGGCGAGATCACCGGGTGTGGCATGTTCCGTCTCGTTGTGACTGATACCCCCCTCGCAGGGAACGAAGATCATGGCCGTTGGCGCCACGCGGCTGACATAGACGGCATCGTGACCGGCGCCCGACACCATGTCCATGTGATCGCTGCCCGCCAGCGCGGCGGCGCGGCGCACCGCATCGATGCACTCCGCATCGAATTCGACGGGGGGTGACGACCAGATCTTCTCAACCTCGATGACGACGCCGGTGGCCGATGCCGTGCGTGCCGCGATCTCGGGGAGGGTTGCGGCCATGCGTTCGTAGGCTGCCTTGTGGGGATGTCTGAGATCGACGGTCAGGGTCACCTCTCCGGCTATGGTGTTCCGGGTGCCGGATGGCAGGCAGCTTGTGATTTTGCATGTGGCGCGGCCGTGAGGTGCTTCCCCGAGGGCAAGGCCGTTGATCTCTCCGATCAGCGCGGCTGCCGCGACGACGGCGTCGCGGCGCATCTCCATCGGAGTGGGCCCGGCATGCGCTTCCATGCCGGCAAGGCGAACATCGAACCAGTGCAGTCCCTGAACACCTGTCACGACGCCGACAGTCCTGCCCGTTGCCTCGAGTATGGGGCCCTGTTCGATATGGGCCTCGAAGTGAGCCCCCAGCTGATGACCGCCTGGTTCTTCGTCCCCGAGGTAGCCAATGCGTTCGAGTTCCCCGCCAAGGGTCTTGCCTTCAGCGTCGGTACGCGAGTGACCGTATTCGAGGCTGAAGTCCCCGCAGAACACGGCTGAACCGATCATCGCCGGAGCAAATCGCGCCCCTTCCTCGTTGGTCCAGCAAATCACCTCGATGGGCGCTTCCGTTTCGATCCCGGCATCGTTGAGCGTGCGCACGACCTCGAGTCCGGCAAGGACGCCGTAGACTCCGTCGAACTTGCCGCCGGTCGGCTGGGTATCGAGATGGCTGCCGGTGGAGACGGGAAGGGCTTGCGGGTCTGTGCCCGGGCGGCGGGCGAAGATGTTTCCCATGCGGTCGACGCTACATGTCATGCCGGCCGCCTCGCACCAGCCAACAAAGAGGTCGCGCCCGTCGCGGTCGTCGTCGGTGAGCGCAAGACGGCAGTTGCCACCCTTGGCGGTGGCCGCGATCCTGGCCATTTCCATGATGGCATCCCACAGGCGGTCGCCATCGATCCTCAGATTGCGGGTCATGTGCCCTGTCCTCGCCGATCACACGATGATGCGGTCAACGAGACGCGCATCGTTGTCGAAACAGCCTGCCACCAGGTTCCGCTGAATTCCGCCATCGAGCGATGCCCGGTAGTCGCCGATGTCGATGCCCCGCTGGTCGGGATCAAAGCCGCGGACCACGTAACGGATGTTGCCGTAGGGTTCGCTGAGGGCGCTGAATCCTCCCGGATTCCACCAGAAGGCATCGGACTGGATCTCGAGAGGCCGATCAGGGTCGAGACCGGCATGCACGAACAGCAACGTACCATTGGCCGTCAGACAGGCCCGTTTGAGCTGACTCATCAGCGCATCATGCCCAGGACGGCGGCGCATGGCGTCCCTCAGTCTCGATGTCCAGGTCATCATGGCCTGTGTTCCGCGACCGGCAGCCTGCATCCCTTGCTCGGCCGAGTGCCCGTAGGATTCGATGGCGCCGGAGATTCCGTGGTCCAGCATCCAGGCAAGTACGCCGGAAGCGTCAACCGCCAGGTGAAGTTGCTGAAGTCTGTGCCACATCTCTTCCTGGCTGCCGCGAAGGAACACGATGTCACCGGGCGCCATGCCGCGCATGGCGAGTATGGACCGGCGAAAGGCGATCAGCTCGTCAAGCGTGCCGGAGGGATCTTCCCCGTCTCCAAGATAGTTGCCAAGGTAGACGAGCCGGTCACCGAAACGGAACCGGTCGGCGAGCATGTCGTGCAGGGCAACGAGGCCCTTTCGGCGGCCGTTGATCGATGCAACGGCCCAGATACGTCGCCAGCGTCCGAAGACGGCAAACCGGTCGGGATCGAGTGCCGGAGCCGCTCTCTTATGCTGTTGCGTGTTCATGGGATCCTCCGGTCAGGGCCGAAGGCACGCGGAAAGGGGAGGGGAATCAGGCAGCCCGCAGGGACTTCTCGATCTTGCCTTCCGCCTGATCCTGCTTGACGCCCTCGACTGCCGCGAGTTCGCGCGACAGTCGATCAAGTGCGGCCTCGTAGAGTTGCCGCTCGCTGTAGGACTGTTCGGGCTCGCCAACCCTGACGTGGAGGTCGCGTACGACTTCAGCAATGGAGACAGGGTCACCGGAATTGATCTTGGCCTCGTATTCCTG
>JAJEHK010000060.1 GCA_022823765.1 Alphaproteobacteria bacterium
GCCGGCGGCGAACGCCGGATGAGGGTCGCTCTCCATACCGGATGCGCGCAACAGGTCCTGGCGCCGCGCGTCAACGAGGCGACGGTCCGTCTGCTCACCCGTCTGGGTTGCGAGGTGGTGGTGTCGTCCGGGGCCGGCTGCTGCGGTGCGCTCGGTCACCACATGGGACTCGTCGAAGAAGCCAGGGACGCGGCTCGGCGCAACATCGCCGCATGGGAATCGTCAGGCCCACTCGATGCAGTGGTGAGCAATGCCTCGGGTTGTGGCAGCCAGCTCAAGGATTATGGCGGTCTTCTGGCCGAAGATCCGGAATGGGCCGAACGCGCCCGTGACGTGGCCTCCAGGGTTGTCGATGTCACGGAAGTCATCGAGCCACTGCTCGAGCCTTCGCAGCCGCTGTCGCAGGCACCCGGGATCGCCTGTCATGTTCCCTGTACCCTTCAGCACAGCCAGAAACTCGGCGACCTTCCTGCCCGATTGCTGAAGCGCTGCGGTTTCGTCGTGAAGGACATCGCCGAGGGGCACATCTGTTGCGGATCGGCCGGTACCTACAACCTGCTGCAGGACGGTCTGTCGCGCCGTCTCCTGGAGCGAAAGTGCGGTCACATTGCCGCCGCGGACGCCGATGTCGTGGCCACCGGAAACATTGGCTGCATGGTGCAGATTGCCCGAGGCACACCGTTGCCGGTGCTGCACACGGTGGAACTTCTCGACTGGGCCACCGGCGGACCGCCCCCGCCATGACGGGTCTCAAGACCATGATGCGACTGGTGTTCGGCCTCATCGTTGCCGCACATCTTCTTCAGGCCGCGCCGCTCGGCGCGGCGCAGGACGATCCGCGACTCGATACGCTGTTCCAGCAGCTTCACGCGACTCATGACGATCGCCTGGCACTGCACCTCCAGCAGGAAATCTGGAGGGTATGGCTGCACTCGGACGATCCGGAGCTCGAAGCCCTGATGCGGGGCGGCAGGGTGCTCATGCAGCGCGGCGATCATGCCGGGGCGGTCACCGTGTTCACTCGGCTGATCGAGTTGGCGCCGGACTTTGCCGAAGCATGGAACAAGCGGGCGACCGTCCTTTACTTCATGGGGCGTTTCGATGACTCCATCGCAGACTGCATGCGGGTTCTCGAACTCGAGCCCCGGCACTTCGGCGCCCTCTCCGGGCTCGGACTGATCCACATTGCGCTCGGCAAGCCCGAGGTCGCGCTCTACTGGTACCGGGAGGCCCTGAAGCAGAATCCCCACATGCCGGCAGTCAGGGAGCGGGTGGAGGATCTCATCGACAAGGTCGAGGGCGAACCCGTCTGACGTCGCCCGATTCCGCTCAAATGCCCAAGAGGGAGCCCTCGTGGCTCAGCAGCCATTCCTTGCGGCTGATTCCGCCGCCGTAACCGGTCAGCGTGCCGTCCGCGCCAATCACGCGATGGCAGGGATGGACGATGGCAATCGGGTTGCGACCGTTGGCCTGTCCCACGGCCCGGCTGGCCCTGGGATTGCCGACTCTTGTCGCCAGTTCCGCGTAACTGATTGTCGCGCCACAGGGAATCGTGCGCAGGCATTGCCAGACGGACTGCTGGAAGGCGGTTCCCGAAGGCCGTGTGGGAATGTCCTCGATGGCATCGAGTTGACCGCCAAGATACGCGGCGATCCTGTCGGCGATTCCTGACGAATCCGATGTCGAACGTCGAATCCCCTCCGGGTATCGCCTGGCAACCAGGTCATCGAACCGGCCTTCATCATCAATGAAGTCGAGGACTTCCAGAGCTTCGCCGGCGATCACCATGCCGATGGGCCCGATCGGGCTCGCCAGTTCAGTCATGTAGGGCTCGGACATGATAGCCACCCTCGGAAATCCGGAACACCCTACACGCTGAGGCCCGGCCGGACGACAGACCCGTTGTGGAGGAATTCAGGGTGCCAACACCTCTGGAATGAGGGGGTGTGATAGGGTAGCTGTCGATGCGTCAGATCGGGGATCACCATGAGCGTCGAACCACCTGAAGTCGTCGAGACCGACAGTCCGAAGGTCTGGTGCGATGGCGGCGGTGTTCTGGGCCACCCCCGTGTCTACTATGACCTCAGCGCCCACGGGGCCGTCGTTTGCGGCTATTGCGACAGGCGGTTCGTCTGGCTGGGCTACAAGGGCGCGGAGGGGCGCTCCGGGTCCTCCGAATGACTCCGCACCGCAGCAGGGATACAGGGTGAGCGCCATGGCGCCGTGCCGGCACGTGTTCCTGATCGATGCCTCAGGGTTCATTTTCCGTGCTTACCACGCCCTGCCGGCCATGCACCGGTCCGACGGAACGCCGGTCAACGCGGTCAGGGGTTTCTGCAACATGATCATGAAGGTGATCGGCGAAACCGATGCCGATCACATCGCCTGCGTCTTCGATTACAGTTCCCGGAGTTTTCGCAACGACATCTACGATCTCTACAAGGCCCATCGCCCGGAGACACCCGAAGATCTCGTGCCCCAGTTTCCGCTGATCAGGGAGGCAGCAAGGGCCTTCAATCTTCCGGTGGTGGAGATGGAAGGCTACGAGGCCGACGACATCATCGCCACCTACGCACGCATGGCAAGCGAGGCCGGCGCCAGCACCACCATCGTGTCGTCGGACAAGGACCTCATGCAGTTGGTGTCCGACCAGGTGACCATGCAGGACGGGATGAAGGACCGGATCATCGGCGCAGAGGAGGTCGTGGAGAAGTTCGGTGTTCTCCCTGACAAGGTGGTCGACGTTCAGGCGCTGGCCGGCGATTCGACGGACAACGTGCCGGGCGTGCCCGGGATCGGGGTCAAGACCGCCGCCTTGCTCATCAACGAGTACGGCGACCTGGAGACCCTTCTGGAGCGGGCCCACGAAATCAAGCAGCCCAAGCGGCGCGAGAATCTGCTGGAACACGCTGACGATGCGCGGATGTCGCTCAGACTCGTGACACTCGATCGCCACGTACCCGATCTGATGCCTCTCGAGGAACTCGCCCGGCAGGAGCCCGATGCCGACAGTCTCATGACATTCCTGCAGTCACAGGACTTCCGGACGCTCATCGGCAGGGCCGAGGCCTGGGTGGGCCGGAGGGCAGACACCGGCGTATCGGTGGCCCCGGACGCCATTGCCTACGATCTTGTTCAGGACGTGGAGGATCTCGAGCGCTGGGTGGCCAAGGCGACACGCCACGGTCTTGTGGCCATCGATACGGAAACCACGGGTCTTGATGCCATGTCCGCCGACCTCGTCGGGATCTCCCTCTCCACGCATCCTGGGACCGGTTGTTACATTCCGCTGGCCCACAGATCTCCCGAGCTGATGCTTGAGATGCCACGGCAGCTGGCGCGCGGAACGGTGTGCGAGATGCTGGCGCCGTTGCTTGCGGACCCTGCGGTGCTCAAGGTCGGTCACAACATCAAGTACGACTGTCACATTCTTGCTCGCGCCGGCATGCCGGTCCATCCGGTGGACGACACCATGCTCCTGTCGTGGTGCCTGGATGCCGGCAGGTGGCGCCATTCCATCGACGCCCTCGCCTCGGAGCATCTCGGCCGCCAGGTGATCTCCTTCAAGGAGGTGGCCGGCCGGGGCAAGTCCCAGGTGACCTTCGATCTGGTTCCCCTTGACCGGGCCCGCGACTATGCGGCGGAGGACGCAGATGTGACGCTGGACCTGTGGCATCGGCTCAAGCCGCGCCTCATTCCGGAACGCATCACGAGGGTCTACGAGACCATCGAACGGCCGCTGATTCCCGTCCTCTCCGCCATGGAGCGTGCCGGGATCAAGGTGGACCGGGAGCAACTGGAACGTCTCTCGGGCGAATTCGGACGGCGCATCCGGGACCTGGAAGACGCGATCCACACTCTTGCCGGAAGGCCATTCACCATTGGTTCGCCGAAACAGCTCGGCGAGGTCCTGTTCGACGAGATGGGCCTGGATGATGGCAGGAAACGATCCACGGGTGCTGACGTTCTCGAGGGTCTTGCCGCCCAGGGCCACGAACTGCCTGCCCGGGTGCTCGAGTGGCGCCAGTTGTCGAAACTCAAGAGCACCTACACCGATACCCTCGTCGAGCAGATCAATCCCGCCACCGAGCGGGTCCACACATCATTTTCGATGACGTCCGCTCCCACCGGGCGTCTCGCCTCCACGGATCCCAATCTCCAGAACATTCCGATTCGCACCGAGGAAGGCCGCCGCATCCGCAGCACCTTTGTCTGTGAACCGGGTCATCTCCTGATGTCGGCGGACTATTCCCAGATCGAACTGCGCCTGCTGGCCCATATCGCTGACATCGCATCGCTCAAGCAGGCCTTCCACGACGGCATCGACATCCACGCCATGACCGCAAGCGAGGTGTTCCATGTTCCGCTGGAGACGATGGATCCGCTCACCAGGCGCAATGCCAAGGCCATCAACTTCGGCATCATCTACGGTATCAGCGCATTCGGACTGGCTCGCCAGCTCTCCATCGGCCGCGATGAGGCCAGGAACTACATTGACGCTTACTTCGAGCGCTTTCCCGGCATCCGCGGCTACATGGATCGCACGGTCGCCGAGGCCCGCGAGTCAGGCCATGTCACGACGCTGTTTGGCAGAAAATGCCATCTTCCCGACATCAAGAGTTCCAAGGGCTACATCCGCGCCTACAACGAGCGGGCAGCGATCAACGCACCGCTCCAGGGGTCGGCTGCCGACGTCATCAAGCGCGCCATGTTGCGCATTCCAGGCGCCCTGGAAGCAGAGGGTCTCAAGGGACGCATGCTCCTGCAGGTGCACGACGAGCTGCTCTTCGAGGTGCCCGAGGACGAGGCCGAGGAGACGGCGCAATGCGTCCGCGGAATCATGGAGGACGCTGCTCACCTCGATGTGCCTCTGACGGTGGATGTCGGTATGGGCGCCAACTGGAACGCCGCACACTGAGGGCCTGACCGGCCCCGCGGTGACGTGCGGGGATCGGACAGCCGGATGATGCACAGCGAAACCGGTTTCCTCATCAACACGCTGTCCTTCCTTGTCTGGGGAGGGCTCGTCATGTGGATGTGTGCGGGCTTCACGATGATCGAGGCCGGTTCAGTGCGTACCCGGAACGCGTAGGTAACCTGCCTCAAGAACATCGGCC
>JAJEHK010000211.1 GCA_022823765.1 Alphaproteobacteria bacterium
AACGTGCTGGTGTGTGGCGCCTCGGGGGGCCTTGGATCCATGGCCGCCCAGTTGATCGCCACCGCCGGCGCCAATGCCATCGGTGTCATCAGTGAGGATGAGAAGGCCGATTTCGTGCTGTCGCTTGGCGCGCGCGGCGTCATCAACCGGAAGAACTACGACTGCTGGGGTCGGTTGCCGGAGGTGTCGGATACGGCGGCCTATGGCGCCTACATGAAGAAGTGCCGCGAGTTCGGGAAGGCCATCTGGTCCTTCACCGGCAAGGGCAATGATGTCGATTTCGTCTTCGAACACCCGGGCGAGGCGACGTTCCCGGTTTCGTGTTTTGTCGTCAAGCGCGGTGGCATGGTGGTGTTCTGCGCCGGGACCACCGGATACAACATCACCTTCGATGCCCGTTTCGTGTGGATGCGCCAGAAGCGCATCCAGGGCAGTCACTTTGCCAACCTCATGCAGGCGGCACAGGCCAACCGGCTGATGCTGGAACGCCGCCTGGATCCCTGCATGTCGGAGGTCTTCTCGTGGGACGACATTCCCCGCGCCCACATGAAGATGCGGGCCAACCAGCACAAGCCGGGCAACATGGCGGTCCTCGTGCAGTCTCCGCGGCCGGGTTTGCGCACCCTCGAGGACGTCCTGGAAGGCTAGGGACCGGATGAACGCCGACACTCTTCTCGCGCGCTGCCGCGGTGCCCTTGACGCCGCCGACCGGCTTCTCGGTGCGGCCCGCGAGGGGACGAGGAGCATGGTGGTCGATGACGGTGGCGCCATTGATCCCCGGCGCATCGATACATGCCAGCACGCGGTCCACGGCCTTGCCTGGGTGGCGACCTCGGTCGAGAGCCTGCGCCAGATGCTCCGATGGGCCGAAGCCCTGGAGCCGGAGGGACGGTTCGGCGAAACGGAACAGTTGATACTCGACTGCGCCTTCCAGGAGTCCCTGGCCCAGCTGACCGGCGGCATTGCCATGAGCCAGGGGGAAATCGTGCGCCTGCGCGACCTTTCGGTCAGCAGCGATGATCTCCATGCTCTCTGGACCGATGATGTGGCGGACATGATCAACCGCGGATCGACGAAGGAGAGCCTCTCCCGGCTCGCCGTTCTCCTCGGTGAAGGACGTGTCGCCGACTCCGGACTCGAAGGTGACCTTGTCATGGTCCGCGACCAGTTCCGCCGGTATGCCGACGAGCGCATCAGGCCCGGAGCCCACGCCTGGCATCTCGGCGACGAACTGATTCCCCTCGAGATTCTCCGGGAACTCGCCGATCTCGGCGTCTTCGGGCTCTCCGTGCCCGAGGAACACGGCGGTCTGGGTCTCTCCAAGGTTGCGATGTGCGTGGTCACCGAAGAACTCTCGCGCGGCTACATCGGCGTCGGCTCGCTTGGCACGCGCACGGAGATTGCTGCCGAACTCATCATCACCAGCGGTACGCCCGAGCAGCAGCAGCGGTGGCTTCCGGGGATCGTTTCCGGAGACATCATCCCGACAGCGGTCTTCACGGAACCCGGCACGGGCTCGGACCTCGGCAGCCTCGCGACCCGCGCGGTACGCGACGGCGACCGCTACCTCGTCACCGGCAACAAGACCTGGATCACCCATGCCGCCCGTGCCGATCTCATGACTCTCCTGGCGCGTACCGATGGGGATGAACCGGGCTACCGGGGCCTGAGCATGTTTCTGGCCGAAAAGCCGCGAGGCACCGATGAGGACCCGTTTCCCGCTCCCGGCATGTCGGGTGGCGAGATCGGCGTTCTCGGCTATCGTGGCATGAAGGAGTACGAGATCGGCTTCGACCGCTTCGAGGTTCCGGCCGGGAACCTGCTTGGCGACGAGGAGGGCAAGGGGTTCAAGCAGCTCATGGCGACGTTCGAATCGGCGCGCATCCAGACCGCAGCCAGGGCCACCGGGGTCGCCCAGGCCGCTCTCGAGGCGGGCCTGGCCTACGCCCTGGAACGCCATCAGTTCGGCCGCGCCATCGCCGGTTTCCCGCGCGTTGCCAACAAGCTGGCATGGATGGCCGTCGAGACGATGATGTCCCGCCAGATGTGCTGGTATGCGGCGCGCCGCAAGGACTCCGGCCGGCGCTGCGATCTCGAGGCGGGCATGGCCAAGCTTCTCGGCGCCCGGGTGGCCTGGTCGGCGGCCGACAACACCCTGCAGATCCACGGCGGCAACGGCTACGCCCTCGAGTACGAGGCCAGCCGGCTGCTGTGCGATGCCCGTATCCTCAACATCTTCGAGGGTGCGGCGGAAATCCAGGCGCAGGTGATCGCCAGGCGCCTGCTCGCCGTGGCGAACTGACCATGGCGGTGCGGCCTGAGGCGACGTCATGAACTGGATCGGCTATGCGATCCTGGGCTTTGTCGCCCTCACCCTCATCGCCCTCTTCGTCGGCATCGGCGGGTTTGCCCGGGGAGGCGAGTTCAACCGGCGTCACGGCAACCGCATGATGCGCTTTCGCGTGGGATTCCAGCTGGCTGCACTGGTCCTTCTCGCGGTCATGTTTCTCGTCATGCAGGGAGGGTAGGACCATCGTCAGGCTGGACAGGATCTATACCCGCGGCGGAGACCGGGGCGAGACGTCCCTGGGCGACGGCAGCCGGGTGGCCAAGCATGCCCTGAGGATCGAGGCCTTCGGCACCGTGGATGAGGCGAACTCGGTGATCGGCCTCGCCAGGGTGCACTCCGACGGCGACTGTGACGCGATGCTGGCGCGCATCCAGAATGATCTCTTTGATCTCGGGGCCGATCTTGCGGTGCCCGAGGAAGGCCGCCGCGGCGCCGGTGCGCTGCGGATCACTCCGGCCCAGGTGGCTCGTCTCGAAAGTGAAATCGATGCCATGAATGCCGGCCTCGAACCCCTGAAATCCTTCATCCTGCCTGGAGGGTCCGATGTTTCGGCGTGGCTCCACCTGGCGCGTACGGTGGTCCGCCGGGCCGAACGCCTGATCACCGCGCTCTCCCTCGAAGAGACCGTCAATCCGGCAGTTCTCGAGTACGCCAACCGGCTTTCCGATCACCTCTTCGTGATGGCGCGCCTTCTCAACGACAACGGTCGCGCCGATCATCTGTGGACTCCAGGCGCCACCCGGGAAGGGTGAGCCGTCATGCGCCGACGTGTCGTTGACTCCGGCAATCGAGCGGTCATAGTGTGCCCCGCGAATTCCTGCCGCGGATTCCGATAATCCCTGTCACAACAAGCGCCTGGAGAGGCACGCCATGAAAGTGCTCGTCCCGGTCAAGCGGGTCATTGATTACAACGTGAAGGTGCGCGTCAAGGCGGACCGTTCGGGCGTTGATCTTGCCAACGTCAAGATGTCGATGAATCCCTTCGACGAGATTGCCGTCGAGGAGGCGATCCGCATGAAGGAGGCGGGAACCGCCACCGAGGTGATTGCCCTCTCTTTGGGACCAACCCAGAGCCAGGAAACCCTGCGCACGGCCTTGGCCATGGGCGCCGACCGCGCCATCCATGTCGTCCACGAAGGTGACCTCGAGCCGCTTGCCGTGGCCAAGATGATCGCCCGTATCGTCGCCGAGGAGTCGCCGGATGTGGTCATCCTCGGCAAGCAGGCAATTGATGACGATGCCAACCAGACCGGCCATATGCTCGCCGGGCTGCTGGGCTGGGCCCAGGGCACATTCGTCTCGAAGGTCGAGGCAGCCAACGGTTCGCTGAAGGTCGTGCGCGAGGTTGATGGCGGGCTCGAGTCGGTGATGCTGACGCTGCCGGCGATCATCACCGTGGACCTCAGGCTCAATGACCCGCGATACGCATCGCTCCCCAACATCATGAAGGCGCGCAAGAAGGAAATCGCCAAGCGTACCCCCGACGAGCTCGGAGTCGACGTGACACCCCGCCTGAAGGTGGTCAGTGTCGAGGAGCCGCCGCGCCGCAAGAGCGGCATCAAGGTCGATTCTGTCGGGGAACTGGTCGACAAGCTGCAGAACGACGCGGGAGCGATCTGACATGGCGATACTGGTCTATGCGGAACACGACAATCAGGAGCTTGCGCCGGCCACCGGAAGTGCCGTGACCGCCGCCCTGGAGATGGGCGGCGACATCACCGTCCTGGTGGCGGGCAGCGGTTGCGGTGCGGTGGCGGAAGCCGCTTCCCGGACAGCCGGCATCGCCCGGGTTCTTCTTGCCGACGAGGCGCCGCTTGAAGCGCAGCTCGCCGAGAACGTTGCCCCCCTCATCGCCAGTCTGGCGCCGGACTACAGCCACGTCGTGGCGCCGGCAACCACCACCGGCAAGAACATCATGCCGAGGGCCGCAGCGCTTCTCGACAAGCAGCAGGTCTCGGACATCACCGCCGTGGTCGCCGCCGATACCTTCGTGCGCCCGATCTACGCCGGCAACGCCATGGCCACCGTCCAGTCCACCGACGACATCGTGTTCGTGACGGTTCGCACGACAACCTTCGATGCCGCCGAAGAGGGCGACACGGCGGCTCCCGTCGAGACGGTATCCGGCGCGGCCGATGCCGGTCTCTCCAGCTTCGAGGGCGCCGCGCTTTCCGGCGGTGAGCGCCCGGAGCTGACCACGGCCCGCGTGGTCATTTCAGGTGGCCGCGGCATGAAGTCCGGTGAGAACTTCGCCATGCTCGAGGAGGTGGCGGACATTCTCGGAGCGGCCGTCGGCGCCAGTCGGGCTGCTGTGGATGCGGGTTACGTGCCCAATGACTACCAGGTGGGACAGACCGGCAAGGTCGTGGCGCCGGAACTCTATCTTGCCATCGGCATCTCGGGCGCCATCCAGCACCTGGCCGGCATGAAGGACAGCAAGGTCATTGCCTGCATCAACAAGGACGAGGAGGCGCCGATCTTCCAGGTGGCCGATTTCGGTCTGGTTGCGGACCTCTTCGATGCCGTTCCCGAACTCAAGACCGAGCTGGAGCAAAGAGGCATTCAGCCGCGGTGACGGGAGGATAGGTTCTTGGGCATGGAGATCAGGAGCATTGGCGTGATCGGTGCCGGCCAGATGGGGTCGGGAATCGCCCACGTCTGTGCCCTGGCGGGATACGACATCCTGATCATCGACATGTCGAGGGACCTCGCGGAAGCCGGCGTCGAGGTTGTGCGCTCCAACATGGAGCGTCAGCGGCGGCGTGGTGTCATCGATCAGGATGAGATGGATGCCGCACTCGGCCGCATTGCCGTCGTCGATTCCTACGCCGGACTGGCTGAATGCGACTGTGTCATCGAGGCCGCCACCGAGAACGAGACGGTCAAGAAGGAGATTCTCGCGGAACTGACTTCGTCTCTCAAGGCGGATGCCATCATCTGCACCAACACCTCGTCGATCCCCATTACACGCCTTGCGGCAGCCACCGACAGGCCGGAAAAGTTCATGGGCATGCACTTCATGAATCCGGTGCCCATGATGAACCTGGTGGAACTGATCCGCGGACTGGCCACCGATGGCGAGACCTTCGATACGATCCGTGACCTGACACTGGAACTCGGCAAGGTGCCGGCCAACGCCGAGGATTTCCCGGCCTTCATCGTCAACCGTATCCTGCTCCCGATGATCAACGAGGCGGTCTATGCTCTCTACGAGGGCGTCGGCACCGTCGATTCCATCGATACCGCGATGCGGCTCGGCGCCAACCATCCCATGGGCCCGCTCGAACTCGCCGACTTCATCGGCCTCGATGTCTGCTACTCCGTCATGCAGGTGCTCTATGACGGTCT